>CAYYWE010000031.1:0-7286 GCA_964475315.1 uncultured Eubacteriales bacterium | reverse complement strand
CTATCGGAACTTATTCAAGCATCTTCTTCTGCTCAACACTTGTTGATATATGGGAAGATAAAAAGAAGTCTGATAAAGTTGCAGCAGTTTAATAAAAAAAGGAAGGTGATATACCTTCCTTTTTTATAGCAAAAAAATTATTTAGAGGCTTTAGAATATTACATGCGAATTCAATCTATTTTTTCACAAATACCTATAGCAAGATATGAGAACAATCGATATGATTGTTCTCAATACAGGGTACCTGTATTGGCACCATTATTAAAACCTCTTCCCTGCGATACAGTATCTTTTGGACGCTCTGCAGGAAATGCAGAAGCATTGCGAGCACTTATGTCATATGGTATTCCTGACATGTATTCTGGTAAGATAGTAATAGATCCGAAAATATTGGAAGGTTTTTATTCAAAGCATGTTTTTTCCAGAGCAATAAAAAATGTCATTAAAATAATAAAGCCTTTTGAAAAGAGCCTTCATACCATAGAAAGTGAATTCTTTTCTGTAGTTAAAACAATGGCCAAGGCAAATCCGCAGTATAAACTTGCAGATGTAATAAGAAAAATTGCACCTGAACACAATAAAAAATTGCTTGAAATTCAGCAGCCTATATTTGATGATTTAACAGAGATGTCTAAAGAAATGTCACCTCAATTAAAGCATGAATTTGACTCAATGATGTCAATTATTTACAAAAAACTGAGTCGTGAACCGGTAGCCCTTCCATTTAGTGCTAAAGAATTTCAATACAAATTGCAGCGTATTGCGGATGAAGTTGCTGCAAAAAATAACACTTCTGAAAGCAATACACTGAAAAGAATGATTCAGATTGCTAAAAAGCTTCCTGAAAAGACTTCTCAAGAAGAGAATAATGCAAAAAATATAAAGTCAAAAGCTAAAAGAAATAAAAAGATAAGAAATGATAAAAGCTTAATTAAAAAGCGTGCTGACATACTAACTCAGATAGAGATTATGGCAGCAGAAACAAACCTGAAAAATAATCAGGAATTAACAAAACTATTTGCCCAGACAAGGTCTAAAATATATAGTATACCAATTGTAGTTCCCTTTAATAGAAAATCTTTTATCTATGAGCTTCAGAAGATTACAAACAAACTTGAGGACACAAAACTTGCTCATAAAATGGTTCAGAAAGCAATTAACCTGCCCACATCCCACGACAATCTTTCAGCGTTTGTAATGAAATGCGTTGAGTATTCATCAGATAAAATCGGTTATAATATGGTCGCAGGTTCTGCGGGTAGCATCGACCACCTTATTCCTTTTGTTAAAAATGGAAAAGATTGTATTGAAAATTATGGAATAAGTTCTGCATATTATAATTCTGAGCGAGCTCAAAGACCAATGGCTAGACAGTTAAAAAAATATCCTCAAAGTTACGAATTTTGTCAAAAACAAGTTGATAGACTTATAGAATTATACAATGACGGAACATTCAAAAAAGTTGGTCTGCCAAAACACTATATAACGAACTTTGTAAGACGTATGTATAACCTTTCTCCGGAGGATAACAGACTTATTCTTAATATTGATAAACTTAAATAATAATGTTATCATGTAGATATGAAATCAATAAAAGAAGTATCCGTAGAATCAAAGATTCTAAAAAGATTACATGAGCGCCCTGATTGTCTGAAACTGGTAAATTACTTGTTTGAAGATGAAGAATTACAGGAAATGCAGGATTATGCCAACAATGTTTCCATCAAACGTCTAGGCTATAATGACCACGGTCCTGTACATATGCGGCAGGTTGCTGCTAATGCAATAAAAATGCTCAATATTCTTCACGAATCTGGCATTAAAACCTCGCTTGAAACAGAAGAGATTGGAACCTTTGAGGATAGTTTATGTGCCGTAACACTGGCCGGCCTTATGCACGATTTAGGAATGATGATTGGCCGTCAGGGACACGAAGAAATGTCCGTTATTTTAGCCAAACCTATAATAGAAAGAGCGCTAATGGAAGTTTTTCCGCATGATCTTCACAGGCGCGTAATTATAAGGTCAGTTGTTATAGAAGCCATTATCGGTCATATGTCATCAAGAAAAATTCACTCAACAGAAGCCGGCATAATTCTTATTGCTGACGGATGCGATATGACAAAAGGCCGTGCGAGAATTCCGCTCTCTATTAACACTACCCCGCGTGTAGGTGATATACACAAGTATTCAGCTAACGCCATTAATAGAATTAGAATACAGCACGGACAGAGAAAACCTATTAAGATTAGCGTTGAAATGAGCGCTGATGTAGGATTTTTCCAGATAGAAGAAGTTTTGTTTACAAAAATCGACTCAAGCCCTGCAAAACAATATGTTGAGCTTTATGCAGGAGTTGATGGCGAAGATGCTAAATGTTATCTTTAACAAATAATACGTAAAATCAGCTGATATAAATATTGTTGTTTGATTTTGTGTATTATTCAAAAAAAAGACCTTGATTTAATATCAAGGTCTTTTTTTTATTTAAACTTTTATTAGAACGAATTAACAGGTTTCTTTTGCTGAGTAGCTCCTGGAATAGCTTGCCAGTTTGCAGCCATAATCTTTTTGAAAGATTTAAGAGCAGTATCTTCTAGTTCACCTAACTCTTCAGCTTCCATAATTAATTCTCTCAATGGTAGAAGAGCTCTTTGATCGCGAAGAACACCTAATGCAGCAGCTGCACCGGCTCTAACCAAATCGTTTTCAGAACGGTTTTTCATAACATCAATTAATGCAGGAACAGCTTTTTTATCATTTAATTTACCCAAAGAAGTTACTGCATAAATTCTAACGTTAACCCATTCGTCATATAACATATTAATAATTTTATCAACGCATTTTTTATTGCCGATTTCGCCTAAAGCACGAGTAGCATCGCATCTTACATTAACTTTTTCGTGATCAAGAGATTTAATTAATGCGTCAGTAGCAACATCTCCGATTTCAATAAGTGCATCAGTTGCTGTAATACAAACTTGAGAGTTTTCATCATTAAGAGCTTCTACAAGCGGTTCAACAACGATTTTGCCGCCCAAACGTCCTAATGCACGTGCTGCACGAACTCTAACATCAACGTTACGGTCTTCTCTTAAAGACTCGATTAAATGTTTTGTAGCTTTAGAATCACCCAATTCGCCCAATGCACGAGCCGCATATAAGCGAACAGAACCATTTTTATCATTTTTTAGTACGTCTATTAATGGTTCAACAGCTTTAGAATCGCCCATTTCTCCTAAAACACGAGCTGCATTATATCTAACTTTTTCGGAACTTGATGTCATCAAGTCATTAATCAATTCCTGAAAAGTTTTTTTGACTTGTTTCTTTTTGCTGTTCACTGTAATTGCCATACACGTTACCTCCGATATGCAAACTTTTTAACTTCTACACAGTAATATAAAGTATTATTTTTTTTATAAATTGCTTTTATTTTTTGATTTGTTAAATTTTTGTTACATTCCCTTTATTTAGGGTAAAATTTACACTTAATCTCAATAGTATTAATATACCATATTTTTACATTTTTAGAACTACTCTACCAGATATTTTTACAAAAAGTAATTATTATTATAATTTGTTTTTACTTGAAAGTTAATAATATATTAAAAAAAACACGCTTTACATTTCGTAAACAATATTACTCACTAGGGATAGTAATAGTAAATTCGCTTCCTTCTTTTAATTTAGTTTTTACTGTTATTTTTCCATTGTGTTTTTCAATTATTTTTTGCGAAATAGCAAGCCCTAAGCCGGTTCCTACTCCGACTCCCTTTGTTGTATATCCGGCAAAGAATATTTTGTCAGGTTCTTTTATTCCGCATCCGGTATCTTTAATTTTAACCAGAAGATTATTATTTTTGAAATTTGTGTCAATAGTGATAGTTCCCTTCTCTTTTATAGCATGCGTTGCATTTACAAGAATATTCATAAAGACCTGATTTAACATATTTGGATAACATTTTATAGGCGGAAGCTTTGAATAATTTTTAATAATTTCTATTCTGTTTTTAGTTTCGTGTCTGATTAAATCTAAGGTTAAATCAATTTCCCTATTTATATCTGCTTCCTGAAGTTCAGCCTCATCAAGTCTTACGAATTTTCTTAATGAAACTACAAGGCGGTTAATTCTTGCGATTGCTTCTGTATCAATTTCATTTATTTCTTGCAATAATTCGCATATGTCTTCATCTTTAATTTGTGCGATTATTTTTTTTGTAATTTCATTATTAGATTTTATTGAAGCCACTGGTGTATTAATTTCATGCGCAACTCCGGCTACCAGCTGGCCTAATGAAGCCATTTTTTCTGAGTTAATGAGTTTTAGCTGTGTATCTTTTAATTCTTCCAGAGTTTTGGTCAAATCTTTTACCATTTTTTCGTTCTTTTTATAAAGTTCTGCCTGAATTATTGCATTTCCAAGCTGGGAAGATACTCCGTTTAATACTTCTAGAGTGTCATCAAGTTTTGTTTTTTGTTTTGTAGAAAGAACAATTATTCCCAATAATTTATTAAGATGATAAATTGGAAGAACAACTCTCTGGACAATTTCTCTGAAAGGTTTTGCTTCCTTAAATTCTTTCATACATGTAAGACAAGATACCCGTCCCTGTTTTATAAAATTATTAACATCGTTGTCAAAAGATATTTCTAATCCGGTTTCTTTTTTATCTAATGATTCCTTAATTATAAATTTAGAGCCTTCTGCTTTAGCGTAATATCCTCTAAAAGCGCCAAACATTTGAACTAGTTCTTGAAGTGCTGAATTCAAAATTACAGAAGTATCTATTGATTCTCTTATAATATTAGAAATATTGTTGAGCAAGAGGAGTTTCATTGCTTGAGATTGGGCTTGTAATTTAATTTTAGATAAATTTTTATTATCATCTTCTAATAGGTTTATTTTTTTTTGATAACTTTGATTTGTTTTTGTAAGATTTTCTAGCATTGTTTTTGCGGTAACATCGGTAAAAAATATGATAGTATAATTTCCCTTTTTTGTTGCATTCAAATCGTAAAAATAAAGGTCGTTATTCTGTGTTTGATAAGTAATGAAAGCTGAAAAATCTTGTGCAGAATTAATTGCTTGTGAAATTGGAGAATGTACTTTAACGTCATTGCTTACAAGTGCGCAAACATTATAATTTAGTTTATGCGAGAATTTTTCAAGATTTTTATAATCAGGAAATACGCGTTTAAAAACATTATTTCTGAATACAGTTTCTTTGTTGTTATTAATGACGATAATTGCGCTGTTAAATTTGTTAAATAAATCAAACTTCCCCATAACAATATTATACAGTCATAATGAGAAAAATGCGAATAGTATTTATTTGAAAAATTAGTATTTATAAAAAGGATTGATTTATCCTTGTTTTTTATTTATATTTTTATTGTAAATTGTTATCGTGTGGAGTTTATATTGAAAGGAGTTTTTATGCGGATCAACAACATTAATCCTGCGATTTATCAGGCTAAAAATTTGAAGTGCGCAGTAAGAAAAAATTCATCTGATAGTTTAACGAGACAAAATAATCAGATTACATCTGATCAGGTAGCGTTTAAAGGAACTGGTGGAAAACTTATTGGTGGTGGGCTTGGGCTTGCTTTTGCCGGTTTAATTGCTATAGCCGGTATGGGAACTCCTGCAACTTGGATAGCTTTAACATCTCTTATATCCTCAGAAATAGGCGGTGCTGTCATAGGAGGAATGATAGGTGATAAAATTGAAGGCAAAGACAAAGACAATGATTAATGCTAATTAGTCATAAAACATAATAGACTAAAATGAATTGAAACCCTAAAACTAGATTAAGAAAAAAAGTTGGTTTTAGGGTTTTATTTTAAAATCTCTTTCTGATTTTTTAGTAAGTTCAAAATATTATTTATCTTTTTCCCCAAAAATCTAATATATTTTTATTAATATTTGTTAAAAGATTATAAAATGAAACATTTTATCGTACTTCTTTTAATTTTTTTGATGCAAGCCTGTAAAGCTGATGAACGTATAATAAGCGAATTTTGCTTACAAAATTTATATAATACAACAGAAATACAATTCAAGAAGCATAACGAAATTCAAATATTTCGAGATATTCGGGGAATTATCTTAAGAGTTAAGATAAAAAATCCAGCACAGTGTTATTACCAAATAGACTGCGAAACTTATAAACAATTATGTGCCATAAAGTATTTTTTGTCAAAAATAAAAAATCCTGTTATAATAGAGGTGCATACGGAAAAAGTTCCCGAAGAGCTAAAAATGAAAAATTGGGAATTTGCATCTGTTATCGCGGGCAATATAGGGGAGGAATTTGTAAAAACTGCTCCAAATCTGCCTGTAGATAGGATTTATACGGTTGGTTATGGGGAATATATGCCGGATATAAATACATCAAATAATGGTGGTAAATCTGATAACCGCATTGATATAATAATACTATGTAGTATAAGTGGAGAATAGTATGGCTGAAAACGAAAAGATTGGAAATAATGGACAGCAAGATTTTACAAAGTTTTTAATCTTAACAATATCATCGATAGTAATAATGTTTGTGGTCTTTGCCGGTGTAAACTACGTAGTAATGGAAAACCTTATAACTCAGAAAATAGGATCTCTTAATACGTCTCAAGAAGAGCTTGGAGAAGAAGGTGGGGATGAGGATCAGATACAAAAAGGTATTATTGTTGATTTAGGCGATTTTATTTTAAACCTTTGCGATGAAAGCCAAAAGAAATATTTAAAAGTAAATGTGGCAATAGAAGTTACGAAGAAAGATACTGATTTTCCAGAAGCGGAAACTGCTAAAGGTGGCGGACATGGAGGTCATGGTGAAGCGGCAGCGCCGGTTGATCCTATGGAAGCAATACAAAAAGAAATGAATCAGTTTAAACCGGCAATAAGAGACGCTGTAATAACAAATCTTTCAAGCAAGACTTCTACTGAGCTTGCAACTGCAGCAGGAAAAGAACTTGCAAAAGAACAAATAACAAATGATATAAACTCAATTCTCGGAGGAGAGAGAGAGGTTTTAAGGGTAAGTTTTGGACAATTTATTATCCAGTAAGGGAGATAATATAAGGAGCAAATGGCAGAAAGTATAAATGACAATTTAGCAAATACGGAAATTCTTGAAGAAGACTTTTCTGACTCCGAACACAAAAGTTATAAATTATATAACTTTAGACGTCCGGACAAGTTCTCAAAAGATAACCTACGAGCTTTGAGAGATATTCACAGAGAATTTTCTAAGGCGATTTCTCTTGTCTTGAGCGGTTATCTT
>CAYYWE010000030.1:0-7413 GCA_964475315.1 uncultured Eubacteriales bacterium | reverse complement strand
TTTATTTTGAGAGGATTGATAAGTTATGTTTAAAAAAATTTTGAAAAATATTTTTAACTCTAAAGATGAAGTTACTTTAGCTAGTTTAAAAGATACCAGAGCAAATATAGTAGCAATTGGAGAACGTATAGTAAAAATTTTTTGTGGTAAGAATAATATAGGTTCAGATTTAATTGATGTAAGAAAACGTATAGATTCATTAGACAAAAAGGAAAAAATTAAAAAGCATGACAATGGTCAGTTAACATCTTCAGACTATAAAACTTTAAGTAAATATTTACGTGATAATAATCGTGGAAAGACTGATTATAAATATATCAGTATGTTGCTTGCGCCTATTGATAATTTATTAAATTCCAATTATGAAGAGTTAACTATAGATGGGGCAAATAACACTCTTAGAATGTTAAAAGATACATGTTTAGCAATTTCGAAAATATCTAAATCAGATATTTTTAATAAAGAAATGAAACAATATTTTACAAAATTATATGAAAAATTACCTGATTCGATTGTTGAAGCTAGCGGTACTTCTGAAAAGATTCGTTCAATAAAAAAAGAAGCTGATAAAGTTATAACTACGCTGCTTGATGTATATAACGAAAAAAATGAAGGTTTAGGAGCGATAGTAAACAACATTAAAAAACAAATAAGTGAAGGATATAAATTTACTTCCTCGAGTATTAAAACTACAATAAATATGATGAAACGTGCCGTGGATTCTGAAGACTTAGCAACCTTTTTTAAGACTTTTTTAACTGGTATTGTTTACAGTATAAAAGATGACGATGTAACAGAAATATATAAGGAAAAAATAAAGAAAAAACTTAATGCTATGGGCGTGTTTCATAATATTTGATGATAAATTAATTAAATATGACTTAAATTTTACTTATTTTTTGAAAAAGTTGCACTTTAGAGTGCAACTTTTTTTGTGTATGCGTGGAATAGTAGAGATGGTTTTATAGACCAAAAATTTTTCAAGGAGAAAATTGTCGATGACTCAAAATATTAATATTAATAGTAGTATTGATAATAATTTAGACGAAAAAGAGCTGTTGTTTTGTGAATATTATATAGAAACTGGAAATACAAAAGAAGCGGCAATAAATGCAGGATACAAAAATAATCCAGAGAAAGTCGGGACAAGATTATTATATGACGAAAAAGTTTTCAATAAGATAAAAAAATTATATGAACAAAAACGCAAAAATTTAGTATATAAAACTGTAAGTGGGTATGAGAGATTAGCATTTGGTAGTATTTCAGATTGTATTAAATTATTATTTTGTGATGATCTAAATTTTAGTGAATTAAAAAACATGAATTTGTTTAATATTTCTGAGATAAAAAAGCCGAAAGATGGTTCTATGGAGATAAAATTTTTTGATAGAATACGTGCTTTAGAAAAGTTAGAACAGGTAGAAAATATAAAAAGTTCAGATAAAGAATGTTTTTATAGTGTGTTAGAAAATAGTATTAAAAATTTAAATAATAATTTAGGGGATTAAAAAATTTGAAATTTAAAGAGTTTTCGAGAAAACAGATTATGGTATTAACTTGGTGGCTTGAGAATTCTGAATACAAAAATTTTGATGGTATTATATGTGACGGATCGATAAGAAGCGGAAAAACTTTATGTATGTCTATAAGTTATATATTATGGGCATTTTACAAATTTAACAATTCGTATTTTGGATTATGTGGAAAAACTATAAGATCTTTAAGAAGAAATTTAATTACTCCGATAATACCGATATTAAAAGAAATGGGTTATGAATGTAGGCAAAAAATTTCTGAAAATATATTTGAAATACGTTATAGAGATAAAAAAAATATATTTTATTTATTTGGTGGAAAAGACGAATCTTCAGCGTCTTTAGTGCAAGGAATAACTTTAAGTGGGGTATTATTTGATGAAGTAGCTTTAATGCCTAAATCTTTTGTAGACCAAGCTATAGCAAGATGTTCGGTAAATAATTCAAGATTTTGGTTTAACTGTAACCCCGAGTACCCAGGACATTGGTTTTACACAGACTGGATATTAAAAAAAGAAACTCGAAATATTTTATATTTAAAATTTAATATGAATGATAATTTATCTTTATCAAAAGAGCTAAAAAATAGATATGAAAAATTGTACACAGGTGTATTTTATCAGAGATTTATACAAGGTGAATGGGTAGCATTAGAGGGTTTAGTGTATCCGTTTATGAGTAATAATAATTTATATTTTGTAGATTTTCCAATTAATAATAAAAATAATAAATTTGAGAAATATATATTGTCTTGTGATTATGGAATTGTGAATCCTACGTCATGTGGTTTATGGGGATTATTAGATAATATTTGGTACAGAATAGATGAATATTATTATGATTCTAGAAAACACGGTGAGACACGTACAGACGAAGAACATTATAAATTTATATGTGATATGTTAAAAAATAATAATATTCAAGACAAAAATATAGATTATATAGTTATAGATCCGTCGGCTTCAAGTTTTATTACTTTAATAAGGAGGGATGAAAAATATAAAGTAATTCCGGCAAAAAATAATGTACTTGACGGAATTAAAGAAGTCACAAAATTTTTAAAAAGAGGTGATATAAAAATTTGCAAAAACTGTCTAGATTCTATAAGAGAGTTTTCTTTATATAGGTGGCAGAACGGTGCAAACAGAGATGTACCGGTAAAAGAAAACGATCATGCTATGGACGATATTAGATATTTTGTAAGTACTGTTTTAAGTGATAATAATTATAGTTACAGTGAAGATGATTTTTTGGTTTTTGCGTGTTCGAGATAATTTTTATAAATTAAATAATAAAAGGGGTATATATAAAAAATATGTTTGATTTTTTGAAAATAAAAAATTTAAAAAATCACAAAAAGTTAAAAAATAGTATTAAAAATAATAGTAATAATATTGCTGTGCAAACTTGTTTAAATAATAATTTTAGTAATTCAAGTCATCCGTTTGATGTTATACAAAAATATAAACCGTTGAGCATACCGGAGATTAAATTATATAAATCTCTGAGAGAAGCTGTGCCGATTATAGATGCCGCTATTTCTAAAATTATAAGACTAGTTGGAGAATTTAAAATAAAATGTCCCGATAATATAGAAATAGAAAATTTGTTAAATAAATTTGTGAATAATATACAAGTTAATTCTTGTGAACGTGGCGTAAACAGTTTTATATTATCACATTTAAACCAGTTGTTAACTTATGGTACAGCTGTAGGGGAAATAGTAATAAATCCAGAAGATAATTCTATACAAGCTTTATACAATGCATGTTTATCTGACATAAAATTAACTACAAAAAATAGTCCGTTAAATTTATTAGTATTAACGAGAAATAAAAATAATATATTTGAGCCAATTAAATATCCAGAATTAGTGTTAATTTCTTCTTTGAATCCTGAGCCTGGAAATATTTATGGTAATTCTATTATGAAAGGGCTTCCGTTTGTAAGTAATATATTATTGAAAATTTTTTATAGTATAGGAGTAAATTGGGAAAGGGTTGGCAATGTAAGATTTGCTGTTACCTATAAGCCTAATAGTGATAGTAATAATAGTGAAAAATTTTATTCTAAAGAACGTGCTGCACAAATAGCTTCGGAATGGAGTAAAGCGATGAACAATAGTACTCCAAGTGATTTTATAGCTATAGGTGACGTGCAGATTAAAGTTATAGGAGCGGATAATCAAATACTAGAAAGCCAAGTACCGGTAAGACAAATGTTGGAACAGATAGTTAGTAAATTGTCTATACCGCCATTTTTGTTAGGGTTAAATTGGTCTAGCACAGAAACTATGTCAAGTCAACAGTCTGAAATTTTAACTAGTGAGTTAGAGTCATATAGAAGACTGTTAAATCCAATTATACAAAAAATATGTGATATGTATTTAAAATTAAATAATTATTATAATTTTAATAATATAAATTATGAAATTTTATGGTCCAAAATAGACTTAAAAGACCAGTTACAGACTGCAAATTCTAGATTTATAAACGCGAAAGCCCATGAAATAGAAAAGAAACTTGATATAAATACAAATTATAATAAATAAATTAAAAAATAATAAATTGGAGGTATTTTAATTTATATGCCAAAAGAAATTAATAATATTTTAAAAAATAATAAAAATATTAATAATTTAATTTCAGAAAAAGATTTAGAGTTAATAAATAAATTAACTAGAAGAAAATTTAATGCTGATGAAGTATATGTATTCTCAGTGATATTATGCGACAATGATATAGATAGAGAATACGAAAGATTTACAGATAATAGTTTATACAAACTGGAAAAGTTATACGTAGGTAAAACTGGAATTTTAGATCATAAAGCTAGTAGTAATAATCAAACAGCTAGAATTTTTGAATGCAAAGTCGAAAAAATACCAGGCAAAAAAAACTGTATAAATCAAGATTATAAAAGACTAATCGCAAAAGCTTATATGCCCAGATGTGCTAAGAACGAAAGTATAATTCTAGAAATAGACTCGGGCATAAAAAAAGAAGTTAGTGTTGGGTGTTCAATACAAAGAACTTTATGTTCTATATGTAATAGAGATATAAAATCCGAAAACTGTGCACACATAAAAGGTAAATTATATAAAAATCAAGTGTGCCATACGGTATTAGATGAACCGACAGATGCGTATGAATGGTCTTTTGTGGCGGTACCTGCGCAAAGAGAGGCGGGTGTTATTAAAAATTTGAATAATGTAAATTTGAAAGGGGGTGAAAAAAATAATATGGAAGAAATTACAAATTTTATAAATAAAAACCAAAATAATTTTAAAGACGTTAAATCACAAGAATTTTTTGATGTGCTAAAAAAATTAAAAGAAAAAGCTGAACTAGGTGACATTTATTATCAAGATCTAAAAAATGAAGTGATAAAATTGTCTTCAGTAGTACAACCCGACGTAAATTTAATGGTAATGAAAAGTATAACAGAAAAATTGTCTATTGAAGAATTAAAATCTTTTAGGGACTCTTTTAAATCTAGATTAGCTAAAATGGTTCCAGCAAAACCTCAATTTAGTAATAGTATTAATAATCTAGATGAAAAAAAATCCCAGGAAAAAAATAAATATTCTCAGTTTCAAATATAAAAAAATGTTAAATAAGTTTCAAGTAAAAAATATATAAATATAAAAAATAATAAATAATTAATATAAATAATATAATAAAAGGATGTATTTTTAATGTTTTGTGATAATTTAAAACTAGAAAAAAGTATGTATACTGTGTCTAATAAAAGTTTTACAGAAGTTCTGGAAGAGTTGGATCCATCTGAAAATTATAAAAACACTAGTTTTGAAAATCTAGACGCATACCAAAGACAATTAAAGAGGTTTAACATAAAAGTTAGCGGACCTGGATGTGATACAGTAGAAAAATTTTTCTGTACGTCTGATTCGGCGGTATTATTTCCAGAATTTTTAACTAGAGCTGTTAAACAAGGCATAAAATCTTGTGATGTACTTAATTCTATAGCTGCGACGGTAACAAAAATTGAAGGTGGAGATTATAGATCTATACATCCGTCTGTTGAAATTTATGTCAATAATTATGTACCAGAAGGAGAAAGTATTAGAAAAGTAACAGTTAAAAAAAATGAAAATTTAGTTGACTTAAAAAAATACGGTAGATTATTGTCAAGTTCTTATGAAGCTTTGAGATTTCAAAATCTCGATGTAATAGCTGTAATATTAAAACAAATAGGTATGGATATTGCAAAAGAACAACTATATAGCGCTGTTGCAGAAATACAGGGTTCTACAGAAGCTGGTACAATGGCAGAAATAATTTCAGCTGAATATAGTCCAACTCAGAGCGAAACAAAATTAGAATATAATCATTTGTTACAGTTATGGGAGTCACTAAATCCGTATAAATTAAACACCATGATAGCTTCAAGTAAGACTATTCATGATATTCTTGCTCTGGAAGAAATGAGAGACGCAGCAGCTGGACTAGATTTTCAAGGTACAGGAAATATAGTAACTCCAGTAGGTTCGAAGTTAATAGTCTGTGAAAACGTAGAAGATAATCAAATTGTCGGCCTAGACAAAAATTTTGCTCTACAAATGATCCAATCTGGAGACGTATTAATAGAATATGACAAAATTATAGATAAACAACTTGAAGAAGCTTCTATCACTATGATAACTGGTTTTTCAAGATTATATACAAATTCTGTAAAAATTCTAGATTACAATAATTCAAACTCATAAATTAATAATTAAACAAATTTCAAAGCTCTCTATAATTATATTTTAAATAAATACAAAAATTATAGAGAGTTAATAGTAAAATTATATAATTATGGGAGGTAGATTATTTGGATTTGCAAGAAGTTTTGGATAGATTTGGCTTAATAGCTAATTTGTCTCCTGATGAAGTTACTCCTTGGGTGCCAATTTGTGAAGATAGTATACTCGAAATAGAAAGTCACTTAAAAGAAAATGTAGACGAAGAGTCAAATTCTAGAAGACTTGAAGTTGCTGCTGCTGGACTTTCTTTTTACAAATATTCTTTGTATAGAGCATCTGGTAGTGGTATGGAAAGTTTTACGGCCGGCGAACTAAGAATAAAAACTAATTCTACAGAAAATGTAACAATAGCGTATAAAGTCTGGCAAGAGGCAAAAAGTTCAATATATGACTTATTAGTAGACGAAAACTTTGTATTTGAAAGGATAATTCCTTCATGATTATTAATATAACAAAATTAATTTTACAGTATGGTCAAGATATTACTATAAAAATTAATAATATTGTTAATAGTACACAAGAAATTATAAATACTAAAAGTATAATACAAGCTCTAAGATCTGATTTTCAAAGTGATTTATATGGTGATTATCAAGATACAAATAATAATACTGAACAGTATTTATATATAGGCCCTTCAGATATAAATTTAACTAATTTAACAAAAAATAATAATATAATAATAAACACAAATTCTGAAGATTATGTAATCAAAAAAGTAGAACAAGTATTTTTATCTGGGGATTGTGTTTATGAACGTGGCGTTTTGGAGAAAAACATTAATGTATAAAATAATTAATTTTAATAATAATTTCAGAACAAATTTTTTTGAAAGTATAAATATATCAGGAAAGTTATTTGCTATGAAAATTCTTTCTGCTTACGAGTTTATGTTATTTCTTAACGAATATCGTAAATTAAATAATTATTTTAAAAATAAAAAATTAATTACAAAATCTTCTCAAAAAGCTATAGAACAGGCTTGTTTAGTGTATTGTTGTTTATATGACATAAACAATAAAAATAAAAGAATATTTTTTAGCCCAATTACTGTACTAAAAAATTTAACACCTTACGAATTAAAACACATCTATAAAGAGTATATTA
>CAYYWE010000029.1:0-7534 GCA_964475315.1 uncultured Eubacteriales bacterium | reverse complement strand
AATTTCTAGTCGTATTCCGTTTTTACATTTTTTTGATGGGTTTCGTACATCTCATGAGATTCAAAAAATAGACCTTCCAGATTACGAAACTATTAAAAATATGTTTGATTGGGATGCATATTATGAATTTAAATCTCGCGGACTTAATCCTGAACGTCCTGTAATGCGCGGTACAGCCCAAAATGACGACGTTTATTTTCAAAATAGAGAAGCTTGTAATATATATTATGAAAATTCTGTTAATATTATACAGAATAATTTTAATAAAATTAATCAAAATTTTAGCACAAATTACGATTTTTTTGAGTACTACGGTAATAAAAGCCCGGATAATATTATAATAGCTATGGGGTCAGTGTGCGAGACTATCGAAGAAACTGTAGATTATTTAAATAACAAACAAAATTATAATGTAGGCTTAATAAAAGTTCGTGTGTATAGACCGTTTAATATTAAAAATTTGATAAGTAAAATACCTGATAGTATTAAAAAAATTTCGGTTTTGGACAGAACAAAAGAGCCAGGTTCAGTAGGCGAACCGTTATATTTAGATATTACAACTGCGTTAAATAAGCATAATTTCAGTAATATAGAAATATATTCTGGAAGATATGGTCTAAGTTCGAAAAATACAACTCCTTCCCAGATAATATCAGTGTTTGACAACATGGATTCAGAAAATCCTAAGAAAGTTTTTACTATTGGTATTACAGATGATGTTACGAATTTATCTTTAAATTATATAAATAATATTAATTTAGATTTAAATAATAGTGTATATAGTTGCAAATTTTGGGGAATGGGCTCGGATGGTACCGTCGGTGCGTCAAAAAATACAATAAAAATAATTGGAGATAACACAGATTTAAACATTCAAGGCTTTTTTTCTTACGATTCCAAAAAATCAGGTGGAACTACTGTATCTCACTTAAGATTTAGTAAGAGTAAAATTAAGTCTACGTATTATATAGATAAAGCTGATTTTGTGGCTTGTCACAAGAATAATTATATATATAAATATGATATATTAAAAGATTTAAAAAATAATAGTAGCTTTTTGTTAAATACTCATTGGACCGATGAGGAACTTATTAAATATTTACCATATAAATTCAAACAAGAATTAATAAATAAAAATATAAAATTTTATGTTCTAGATGCCGAAAAAATTAGTACAGAACTAGGTCTTGGAGGTCGTATTAACACTGCGTTACAATCAGCTTTTTTTAAAATTATAAATATTTTTAATCCTGAAAAAGCCTTGGAATATATTAGAAAATCTATTTTTGAAACTTACAGTAAAAAAGGCGAGAAAATTGTTGAACTCAACTATAAGTGTGCTGATGAAGGCATGAAAAAAGTTAGAAAAATTAACCTAGACAAACTTTTTTCAGATATTAAAAATCTTGAAAATACTAGTAATTTTGACTCAAAAAAAATATCAAATAATAATTTTTTGAGAGATTTTGTTGAAAATATAGTTGATAAAGTTGAAACAAAAAATGGTGATTATATACCTGTTTCGAAATTTTTACCGTATACAGATGGTAGTATACCGTTGGGTTCTTCACAGTATGAAAAGTGTTCAACAGCTAGCTTTGTGCCAGATTGGATCCCAGAAAATTGTATACAATGTAATTTGTGCTCATTTGTTTGTCCGCACGCAGTGATTAGGCCTGTAGTTTTGACTCAAAAAGATTTGGATAATATTCCAGAAAATTTAAAATCAGGTTTAAAATACAAAAATATGTTAGGTATGCCAAATTATTACTTTTCAATAAGTATTTCGTCGGAAAACTGTACTGGTTGTGAAAATTGCATAAAAACTTGTCCTGGCATCAAAAAAAATAAGGCTTTAAAATTACAAGAAAATACTAAAAATTTAATTTTACAAAAGCTATTTGATTATACTAAAAAATTAGAATATTATCCGGAAGTTAATATAAAATTTAGCGAAAATACTGTTAAAGGTAGCCAATTTAAGACACCGATGTTAGAGTTTTCTGGTGCATGTGCTGGTTGTGGGGAAACTCCGTACGCAAAATTAGTCACACAACTTTTTGGTGACCGCATGATCATTGCTAATGCTACTGGTTGTTCTTCGATTTGGGGTGCTTCGTTTCCATCTAGTCCGTATGCAGTAAACAGTGAAAATAAGGGGCCGGCTTGGCATAATTCGCTTTTTGAAGACAATGCTGAATTTGGTCTAGGAATCCGGTTATCTCAGAAATATTTACAAAATAATATTATAAATAAAATTAAATATATAATCACGACAACTCAAGATAATAATTTAAAATTAATTTCACAAGAGTATATCGAAAGTTTAAATAATTCTAAATTAAATCAAGAAAAAAGTTTGAATTTAATAAATTATTTATTAAAAAATCAAAATAATATAGATATTAATAAAAATATTATTAATTATGTATTAAATAATAAGTGTAATGTTTCTACAAAATCTGTGTGGATTTTTGGGGGTGATGGTTGGGCCTATGATATTGGTTTTGGTGGTTTAGATCACGTATTAGCTTCAGGTGAGAACGTTAATATTTTGGTTTTCGACACAGAAGTTTACTCGAATACCGGCGGTCAGGCTTCTAAATCGACTCCGAAAAACGCTACAGCTCAATTTGCAATTTCTGGTAAAAAAACTCCTAAGAAAAATCTTGCACAAATCGCTATGAGCTATAATTATGTGTATGTTGCACAAGTCTCGCTAGGTGCAGACTACAATCAATGTATAAAATCACTAATTGAAGCTGAAAGTTACGTTGGCCCTTCTTTAATAATAGCTTATTGTCCATGTATTAATCATGGAATTCAAGGTGGCATGAAAAATTCGATCAATTCCGCAAAATTAGCTGTACAATCTGGATATTGGGATTTGTTTAGATTTGATCCCAGAAATTTACAAAACAATAAACCGTACTTAACAAAAGATAGTGATCCTAACAATAACTCTGAAAATACAACAAAATTACAAGAATTTTTTGATTCTCAGAGAAGATATAAAAAAATTACTTTATACTAAATATTTTATTAATTACTAATAAATAGTTAATTTATAAAATATTGCAAAACTAAAAACAAATTAATATTTTATTAACCTGGAGGCCAATTTAATTTTCTACCAGCTAGTACATGAAAATGTAAATGTTCAACAGTCTGACCGCCGTCTTTACCGCAATTTGTAATGACCCTAAAACCATTTTCTAAACCTAATTTATTTTTTAGTTCGGGAATTTTTTCAAATATATAAGAAATTATGTTAGAATTATTTTTGTTAATTTCTGATATATTTTTAATATGTTCTTTGGGCACAATTAACAAATGTACCGGTGCTTCCGGATTTATGTCCCTAAATATTAAAATTTTATTGTCTTGATATATAATATTAGATTCTATAGTATTATTAATTATTTTACAAAATAAACAGTCCATAATCAAAAGCTCCTACTTTTTTAATTAATCCATAAATTCAGGTGTCGCAACTTTCATAATATCAAGAATATTTTTGATAATTATTTTAACTGAATTGCACAAAATCAACCTAGCCTGAGTGATTTTTTGATCTTTAGTAACAACTTTGCACGAAGAATAAAATTTATGAAATAAATTTGCAAGATTAATAACATATTTAGTAATTTTAGTTGGGTCATAAATTTTAGCTGAATTAATTAATTCCATCGGATACTGGCTCATAAAGTATATTAAATTTTTTTCATATTCGTGAGTCAAATTACCTAACATGTTAAAATAATCATCCAAAACACTTAATTTTTCTAGATTAATATTATTATTTTTAAATATACTACAAATGCGAGCATAGGCGTATTGAACGTAGTAAACCGGATTTTTAGAATCTTGCAAAATCGCAATGTCAAGATCAAAATCCATACCAGAGTTGGCTTCTTGAGAATTAAAAATAAATCTAGTTGAGTCTGGACCAACTTCATCGAGTAGATCTGAAAGCTGAACAGATTTTCCAGTACGCTTGCTCATGCGTACAACCTCACCGTTTTTAATTAATCTCACAAGTTGAACTAATATAACATGCAAATTATTTTTGTCTATTCCTAAAGATTGTATAGAATTTTTTATTCTTTCAACGTGTCCATGATGATCGGCACCCCAAATATTTATACATATATCAAAATTTCTTGTTACAAATTTATTATAATGATAAGCAATATCCGCTGCAAAATAAGTCGGAATACCGTTATTTCTAACTAAAACTTCATCTTTTTCTGCACCAAATTTAGTAGATTTGTACCACAAACAGTTTTCTTTTTCGTAAACTAAATTTTTTTCTTTTAATAAATTTATAATATTATCAACTTGACCTGTACTGTATAACTCATTTTCGTGGAACCAATTATCGTAAATTATTTTGTATTTTTTTAAATCTTCATACATTTTATTTATGTTCTTTGGCAATGCAAAGCTAATTAAAGCTTCGATTCTTTCATGTTCAGGCCTGTCCAAAAAGTTATTTTTATGAATGTCAAAAAAATTTTGAGCATGATCAATAATATCTACACCTTGGTAACAATCTTCTGGAAATTCTATACTAAAGTTTCTATTATTTTTATTACAAATTTGTATATATCGTATATTTAAAGATTTACCAAACTTTTCTATTTGATTGCCAGCGTCATTAACATAAAATTCTTTGTACACATTAAAACCGGTCTTTTTAAGTATTGAAGCAAGACAATCACCGAGTGCACCAAGTCTTGCGTTTCCAATATGCATCGGGCCTGTAGGATTTGCAGACACAAACTCTATCATAACTTTTTTATTTTGTCCGTAGTTGCTATTGCCATAATTTTTGTTATATTTATTAATTTCTTGCACAACTTGCGCAAAAAAATCTTGTGATAAATAAAAATTTACAAAACCGGGGCCAGCAACTTCTATTTTATCTATACATAAACCCTGAACATTCATATTATTTTTTATTAAATTAGCCAAATCTCTAGGTAACATCCCAAATTTTTTCGAATACACCAAAGCTATATTACTCGAGAGTTCACCATGAGTACTGTCAGCAGGAATTTCCATGTTAATATTTAAATTTTTTAAATCTGAACCATTATTTAAATTAATAATTTTAGAGTTTATTAATTTTTTTAGAACTAAAATTATATTTGTTTTTAAATTGTTTATAGTTTTTTCAAGAACGTACATTTTGAAGTTCTTCGCTTTCTAACATATTTTTAATATTCTCTGGAGTTTTAATAATTTTTTCGTAAGTTACAAATATATTCATAATACTCATTATACCAGAATTCATATCCATAGAATATTTAATATTAACAAAACCATGATTGTTTTCACACACAGACTTAATATTATGCGTATAAACACTCATATTCACCATACCATAATCAGTTTCATATGGACTATAATGCCTCTGGTTTTTTTCAAAAATTAGTTTTGACTGCGTTTTACCATTTTTTATAAGCATAATATTATTATTTTGTTCTATTTTGATTATACAAATATTATAATTACTGGGAACGCCTTCAGAATGTTCTTTGTAAATTATGTACTTTGTTCCATTTTTTTCTAAATATCTCCCACGTGCTACAAATTCCATACAATCATCATATTGTCCGACGATTTTTTGGTGAGATATAATTTTTATTAAATAATCTTCTTTAATATCAAGCCCTCCTAATTTAAAAATTATTTAATTTTATATTACTAATTTGTATATTTGAATTTAAAAATATTTGTGAATTTTGTTTAAATTTGTCTATATCTCCACTCACATAAAATTTTGATGTTCCAAATTTATTATTTTTTTTGTTAGTATTATTATACAAATTGTTTTTTTCTAGAAAAATCTTAAGATTTTTTACTAATTCCTCGCTTGTGTTAATTAATTTAATATCACCAAACATTTTTTTAATAATGTTTTGCACTACCGGATAATGCGTACAACCTAAAACAAGTGTATCAATATTTTGCTTAATTAATGGTGAAATATAAAAATCAAGCGCCACTCTAAGCATATTTACATTATAATTAATATAGCCGTTTTCAATCAGAGGTACAAGTAGTGGACAGGATTCTTGTGCACAAAATATATTTTTATTTATATTTTTAATACAATTTTTGTACGAATTGCTTTTCATAGCAGTCTCAGTGCAAATTATACCAATTTTTTGATTTTTTGTCATTTTAGTTGCTGCAATACATGCTGGGGTTATCACTTCAAACATTTTTACTTTAGAATTTACAAAATTTATATACGAACTGACTGTACCACATGCTGCTAATATTAATTTTACATTTTGTGATTCTAGAAAATTAATATTACGTTGAGCAAAGTTTATAACTTGTTCTCTGCTTTTGTTACCATATGGGACATTATATGTATCCCCAAAATAAATTATATTTTCGTGCGGTAACAGTTCTGTGATTTTCTTGACAGCCGTAAGGCCACCAAGTCCTGAATCAAAAACACCTATACTACTATCATTCATAATTTTATAAACTAATTCCTCTCATAATTTGTAAATAAATTATACAATATTTACAAATTTAAAGCAAAACTTATTAACCTATCCACCAAGTCACTATATGATATTCCAGATTTTTCCATTAACTTTGGGTACATACTTATACTTGTAAAACCGGGCATAGTATTTATTTCGTTTAAAAATATTCTATTTGTATCTTTTTCCAGAAAAAAATCTATTCTAGACAACCCTCTACAGTCCATTATTTTGTACGCTTTTTTTGAAATTTCTTGAATTTTTTCGATTATTTTTAATGACAAATCTTCTGGAATCACAGTCTTAGAATCCAACACATATTTTGCATTATAGTCATAAAAATCATTAGCGGGGATTATCTCACCAATCTGTGAAACTGTTAAATCATCAATTCCTAGTACTGCACATTCAAGTTCGCGACCTATAATTTCTTCTTCTATTAATATTCTGTTATCTTCTTGTAGTGCTTTTTTTATACCTATAATTAATTCTTGCTGGGTTCTGACTTTACTTATACCTACAGATGACCCTGCATTTGCCGGTTTAACAAACATTGGATATTTTTTTATAATATTTTCAGTGTTTTGAATACATTTTTCCTGATTGTTTTCGAAATCAAGCTTAGTAAACCAGTGGAATTTTGCCTTGTCTATTTTATAATAACTTAACATAGTGTTAGTAATAATTTTATCCATACAAGAAGCTGAAGAAGTTGTTCTACACCCAACATACGGTATACTAGCAAGTTCCAAAAGTCCTTGAATAGTACCATCCTCTCCGTTTTTGCCATGTAAAACCGGAAATGCGACATCAATTTTTATTTTTTCAAAATTATTATTTTTTTCAATAATTATGTATTTATTTAATGAAATGCTAACTTTTTTGTTATTAACATCTTTTTCCCACTGGCAACAACAAATATTATTTATGTCTCCAGTGTACAAAAACCATTCTCCGTTTTTAGTGATTCCGACCATATAAATATTATATTTTTTACTGGAGATATTTTTTAATATTTCCTGTGC
>CAYYWE010000028.1:0-7952 GCA_964475315.1 uncultured Eubacteriales bacterium | reverse complement strand
CCCGTCAGATTTTTCTATAGCCATTTTTGCTCGTAATATACTATATTTTTCTATTTTATCTGTGATTTTGCTCTTTTTTCTTATTCCCGCTGTGTCTATAAACACATAATTTCCGTATTTATTAGAAATATTAATGTCTATGGCGTCTCTAGTCGTTCCGGCTATATCAGAGACTATACTTCTGTTATCTCCAGATAAAAAATTAACTAAAGAAGACTTACCTACATTTGGTTTCCCTATTATAGCCACGGATATTTTATTATTTTCTTCTGAATAGTTTTTTTCAGGTAAATATTTATATATTTCATCTAACAAATCACCAGTTCCATGGCCGTGCACAGACGAAACTCTAAACAATTCTCCTAGACCCAAATTATAAAACTCATAAAAATTATAATCTTCTTCTGTGCCAATACTATCACACTTATTAACACATAATATCACTTTTTTTGAACTTTTTTTTAATATATTACAAATATCATAATCAGAAGATACTAATCCGGTTTTTAAGTCAACCACAAATACTACTACATCTGCTAAATCTATAGCAATTTCAGCTTGATTTCTAATTTCTTGAGATATAGTATCCTGATTTTGGTTTAGCTCTATTCCACCTGTATCTACAACAGAAATCTTTCTGCCTCGCCACTCACACTCCCCATAAACTCTATCACGAGTAACGCCAGCCGTGTCATCAACAATAGAAATACATTTACCAGTTAATTTATTAAATAAAGTCGACTTCCCTACGTTCGGTCTACCTACAATCGCAACTACCGATTTGGACATTTATTTTCTCCTCTCAATTTACACATTTACATTATATAAACCCAACAAACCAGAGAAATTATACATTCTTTCTCTGGCAATTTTATTAATATTTTTATATTAAATTATCTTTCTTGATTTGTCAATTTTGAAAAAATTACAATTTATTTTTGACCTATTTTGTTTTATACGATGTTTCTATTCTGGCGTTCTTCTTTTCAGTTTTGGCCTTAATGATTTTCTTTTTGGGAAAATTGCTTTTTCACAAGCACTTGCACTAAATTTATTATTTTTATTATCCAATATCCATTTTTTTAAGCAGTTATGAACTTTTGTTATACGATCTCCATGAATATTTAATTCATTTAACAATTCTGTTTGTGTAAAATATGAATTTTCGATTCTATTATTTATTTTAGAACAGTCATCTAAAAATTCTTCACTACCTTCCTCTAAATCGTCACTTTTATTTTCTAAATCATTTAATATCTTAGAATTCGATTTATCTTCCGAATCATCAAATAAATCGCGCATACAATCACCAGAATTTTCTAGGTTTTCCTGTTCTGCTTTTAATTTTTGTAAATCTTTAGCATACTTTTCAATAAGTCTTTTATTATTTTTATAACTAATATAGCAACTACTTAAATCGAGTTTTATTTTATCCACAATTTCTTCCCAAAGCTTTAGTTCTTCAACAGTTGCTCGTTTTTCTGATTTTAGATGACCTATATATTCACATAGTTCTGATAACTTTTTGCTAACCATATTAGAACTATTTTTGAACGTAGATGACTTTTTTTTCATCGTACTTATATCTTTTAAAACATCTTTCAAAAGTCCTTCTGATTTATCTAAATTTTTATCACAACTTTCTAAATTTTCAGATATTTCTGATTCTTGTCTTTCAAATTTATCTTTTGTAAAACCCATTTAAAATCATCCTTCCTAAAATAATTTCTAGTACAATTTAAATTTTAAAAATCTAAGAAATTAAATGGCACTAAAAAATTATATATTATATATGTAATTTGTCAAGTATGATTATATTTTTTGTATATTTTAACTAAACGCAACACTGCTTTTTTATTCTGTTCAAGCTTATTCACAAATTCTATACTAAATATAAGTCGCACTTCAGTTATTATGTATAATTATGTTAAAAAGTCACAAATTTATGTTTTGAATATTTAAATCTTGATATAATTTGTCTTTTATAATACTAAACTCTGGATTTTTATTAATAATATTTTTGCTTATTATACTACGAACATAATCATGACTTTTTTGAATAGTAATAATATCCGAATAACTGGTCGGAATTTTGATATTAGGTATACCATGTTGATTTGTGCCAAAAAAGTCGCCTGGACCACGTATTTTTAGATCTTGTTCCGACAAAAAAAATCCATCAGATGAATTTTTCATTGCGAGAAATCTTTGAGAAGAGTTTTTACTTTTTGAGTCTGATACAAGTATACAATATGATTTTTTGTCGCCACGCCCAACGCGACCTCGAAGTTGATGAAGCTGAGAAAGGCCGAACCTCTCAGCATTTTCTATAATCATTAAAGTAGCATTAGGGACATCTATTCCAACTTCAATTACAGTTGTTGAAATTAAAATTTTAGTAATATTATCCGAAAATTTTTTCATAATTTTGTCTTTTTCGTATGGATTCATTTTTCCGTGCAAAATTTCGATTATATCAGAATTAAAACCATATTTAATTAGCATATTTTTATAGTGTTCTAAATAAATAATATTGTCTTTATTTTCTATCTCTTCTATACTGGAGCATACTATATAAACCTGTTGTTTTTTTGATATAATTTCACGTATAAAATTAAACATCCGATCTCTTTTTTGTGAATTTATAATAAAAGTTTCGACTTTTTGTCTACCTGGAATCACTTGATCTAAAATAGAAATATCGAGATCTCCGTACATAATCATAGCCAAAGTTCTGGGGATAGGCGTTGCAGACATAACTAGAATATGCGGAAAATTTTTAGACTTATTTGCTAGTTTTGCACGCTGGTTTACCCCAAATCTGTGCTGTTCATCAGTAACAACTAATCCTAAATTCGCAAAATTTACATTATCAGATATCAGACTATGTGTTCCGATTATTAAAAAATTGTTATTTTTCAAACTAATTTCTTGCAATAATTTTTTTTTATATTTATTTTTGCTAGAGCCTACTAATAATTTAACTTGTATATTATTAATATTATTCTTAAACAATTCACAAAAATTATTGTAATGTTGTACAGCTAATAATTCGGTCGGAGCCATCAAAACTGCCTGGTAATTATTTCGAACTGTCATGTACATTAAAGCTGCAGCAATTACGGTTTTTCCAGATCCAACGTCACCTTGCAATAATCTGTTCATGGATAAATTATTGTTTGAACTAGTTAACATGTCTTTAAAGCACTCAAAAATAACTTTCTCTTGAGACTCAGTTAATTTAAATTTTAATAATTCACAAAATTCTTCGAAATAAGTATTTAAAATATTAATATTAGTTCTTTGCTTAGAATAATTTTTTAATAACTCCATTCGTAAATAATATATAAAAAATTCTTCAAAAACTAATCTTTCTCGTGCTATTTTAAGACTTGTTTTATCATGTGGATTATGTATGTTTCTAACACAAAAATCCCGCGAACACAAATTATTACTAACAATCACAGAATTTGGTAGAGTCTCTGAAAATTTTTCTGTTATTAAATTTAATTGATTTTTAATTAATTTTGAAATCTTATTTGAAGTTATATTAGCATTTTGATTGTAAATAGGTACTATCTTATTTAAATTCTCCTGATCAAGCTTTTGTATTTTTGGTGAAATTACCTCAAAATTATTAGTATTTATTTTAAATTTACCCATAATTAAATAAAAATTGTCTAACATTAATTTTTGTACCACAAATTTAGAATTAAAAAATATTATGTTCAAAATATTATTATTAATGTCTTGAGCTTGTATTTTATACATAGTTTTATTTTTGTTGATTTTAACACAAATATAACTTGAAATAATCTTTATTTTTATACAACAAACCCTATCTGGATTTACAAAATCCAAACTTTCTACATAATCCCAAAACTCATAGGTTCTGGGACAAAAATTTAGTAAATCTTCTAAATTATATATATTTAATTTGTTTAAATATTGTGCAGTTTTTTTACCAACCGATTTTAGTTCTTCTAGTTTTACTTTTTTAAAATCCATAAATTAAACATAATTTAAAATTAATTTGTTACATTATTCTATAGAGACTATGAAATGATAAATAGGCTGCCCGCCGTTTATTAAAGTTACTTCTACAGAATGCTTTAAAGATGCGACCATATCGCGTGCAAGCTCAGCCTGTTTAAGACTGATATCTTCGCCATATATAATAGTAATAAATTCCGAATTTTTATCTACCATACTTTTAACAAGCTTAACAACAGATTTAACTGGATCTTTATCACTAAATAATAATTTGCCGTCTGCAAGTGCCAAAATATCATGTTCTTTAATTTTTATACCACCAAACTCAGAGTCACGCGCTGCAAAAGTAACTTGCCCAGTCTTAACTCTAGATATAGCTTGTTCCATATTGGCCAAATTTTGACTATTATCAAGCTCAGAATTGTAACTTATAATGCTTGAAATACCTTGCGGAATAGTTCTAGTAGGAACTATAATCACATTTCTGTCCGAAATCAAATTTATAGCTTGCTGTGCGGCCATGATAATATTTTTATTGTTCGGGAACACAAAAACGTTTTTGGCAGGTGTCGCTAGTATAGCATCGGCGATCTTTTTAGTACTAGGATTCATAGTCTGGCCACCACTGATAACATGTGCACAGCCCAAATCTTTAAAAAGCGAGACGATCCCAGAACCTGTACCGACTGCTACAAATCCATATTCTTGCTCTGGATTCTGAAATTCTAAATTATTTTTTTCTTCTTTTAATAATTTTTCTTTTTTTTGCTCAACCTGTAGTCTGTGTTGCTCTTTCATGTTCTCAATTTTTACAGTTATTAATTCGCCAAATACAAGTCCCTCTTGAAGCACTTTACCAGGTGCCTCCGTATGTACATGAACTTTTATAATTTCATCGTCACCAACAACTACCACACAATCGCCAATTTTTAACAATTTGTTTCTTAATCTTTCTGTGTCATACTTACAAAACCTATTTTTTCTGACTATAAATTCTGTACAATATGTAAAATTAATATCACCGTCAAATTCAGCCGCAGCATTTCTAAATACATCATCTTGGTTTAGATTTTCAGAATTCAAATTTTGATTTTCTATTATGACATTGTCACAAAAAACCGACATCATACCTTCAAAAATCAAGCACAACCCTTTGCCCCCGGCATCGACAACTCCCGCTTTTTTCAAAACTGGCAACAACTCTGGAGTCATTTCAAGAGCTTTACGTGCACCTTCGCAAACCTGTGGCCATATCAAACGTTCATCATTGCTCGAATTAACAACCAGCTGGCCCTTTTCAAAAGCTTCACGTGCTACAGTCAACATGGTGCCTTCAGTAGGTTTACTAACAGATTGATATGCTTCTTTGACACCAATTTCTAAAGCTTTGATTAAATCTTGACCAGTAATACTTTCTGAACCTGAAAACAATTTACTAAATCCCCGGAACAATATAGAAAGTATAACCCCGGAATTCCCACGTGCACCTCTTAACAAACTAGGAACAAATAATTTAACCACTTCGCCTACTGTCAAACTGTCATCATTCAAATTCTTAATAGAATCTATACCTGAACTTATTGTCATCGACATATTAGTTCCTGTATCACCGTCCGGAACAGGAAAAATGTTAAGATCGTTAATATGTTCCCTATTTTTTATAATATTATTCGCACCAGAAATTAATGCATTTTTAAAACATAAACCATTTATCAATTTTTGTACACATCTCCTAAATTATTCTGCCAGGCCATTTTACTAAAATTTGTGAAATTATTCAATATCAATTTTTATATTTTATGTTATATTAATTATTTTTTATTATATAATTCACATATATATAATTATTTTAAACAAGTAATAACAAAAAAATTATAAATAAAACCTCTAATGCTAGACTTCTTGCAAAATCAAGACAAAAACTCATAATTGCAAATAGCAGAGATCAAATTGAATCTAAGGCAGCAAAATTTATTGCGAATCCTCATTTGTTTTGTTCCATTGTAGTAATTAGACTCGCCGAAGCGTTCGTAACGATCATAGCCCAAATGATTATCCATTTTTTATATTTTATCATGGAAGACCTTGATATTTTTAGTTTTACAGAAATTTTTTCATATGCTCTCACTTCTTGAACAAATAAGCAAGAATATTTCTACAATTTTAGACATTTTGAGTTGAGCTTGTTTTTTACTTCTTTTTTTTGTTGCTATCTGTGCGGTTTTGCCTTAATTAATTTCTATTAAAATTTTTTAATTGGGTCATAGTGTTGTATAAACAAAGACTTCCATAACCCCAAGAATTATTGGGATAGATTATATTTGGAAGTCTTTGTGCACCTGATTTTAGATATGATTTGATTTTTTCGCCGTATAAAAACGGGTCATTGAGCTGTACAATTCCCCACTGCATTATAAGAGCTGCAGAACCGGTAACGAATGGTGCAGCCATGCTAGTTCCACTGTAAGCCGTATAGCCACCATTGATTTTTGTAGTGACTATACCAACTGATGGAGCCACTAAGTCCGGTTTTGTATAAATTATATTAAGAGTGTAACCACGACCTGAAAAATCAGATATAATTCCTCGAGAAGAATCATATCCTCCGACTGTAATTACGTTTTGGGCACTAGATGGTATAGTAAGAGTTGAGTTTATATTTGGGCTAGTAAAACTAGTTTCGCGAGAAACTTCTTCAGTAGTAGGTAAATAAATATTAAAATTTCCGTCGACTATTTGGCCAGCACGAACACGAATAGTATATATTCCAACTGGTGGAGTATTTTGATTAGATTTAATTTGAAAAAATATTTCTTGAAAAGAATTATAAAATTGTGGTTGACTATAATTTACAAATATTGACAAATCGCCAATAGTATAATTTCTAGTCAAATCAAAACTTAATATTTCTCCGGTACTTTTATTGTCAGGCAAAATTAGCTCTACAGTTATGTTATCTACAAAATTTTTCCACATAGTGATATAAAAAGACGGATATTTTCCAGCATAAAAAAATTGGACATTTTTGAGTTCACCTGAATTAATTTTACTCTGAAAATGATGTCCCACGGCACCTTCGTTCCCGGAAGCCACCACTATAGAAGTTTTCCAGCGTTCAGCCATGTTATTTACAAAATTTTCGAACAAGGACTGACCATTATGTGGGCCGTCATTAGTGCCGTAGCTTATATTTATACATACTGGCATATTCAGTTTTTGTGACTTGTCAATAATATATTTTAAAGCTCGCATAAATTCAGTAGTTCTAGCAAATGACGGAAATCCTTTTTCGCCAAGCTTTACTATAATTAATGAAGCCTCCGGTGCAACACCAGAATTTTGGCCATCCGAAGAACGCCCGTTACCAGCTGCAATTCCAGCTACAGCTGTGCCATGTCCAACAGTATCAATATGTGGAACAATTTCATATGGATTAGAGCTTTCAAGAGCCTCGTTAATATTTTGATTTGTAAATTCTACTCCGTGTGTAAAACCATCTGGGACTTTATATCTATAATTATTATTAATATTATTTATATTTATAGTTTGGTCCCAAATATACAAAATTCTACTTGTATTGTCACTATTTATAAAATCTGGGTGCGTGTAATCAATACCTGAGTCAATAATCCCGATTATTACATCTTTCCCAGTTAAATTAAAATCTTTCGAATTATTCAGACTCGTAACGCATGCTTTACCTAGCGCATCTTGCAAATTAATAGTCAAAGTTTTTGGTGTTTCAATGTGTTCTATTTCTGCATATTTAACTAGTTCTTGTATTTTGTTCAATTCAATAGTACCTATAGCATAATTTTCACTTAAAATTTCTAGTTCAAAATTTAACTCTTGAGCTATTTTTTTTATGTCTCCATTATATTTTATAATTATTTCGAATTTATTAATATTATATAAATATCCTGTTTCTAATTCCGTATCTTTAAATTCAGACAGTATTC
>CAYYWE010000027.1:0-8007 GCA_964475315.1 uncultured Eubacteriales bacterium | reverse complement strand
AAATTAGCTTTAAAATTGTCAGACTACTGTATAACAGAAGCAGGTTTTGGTGCAGACTTAGGTGCGGAAAAATTTTTGGATATAAAATGTAGAATTGGTAATTTAAAACCATCATGTATAGTTTTAGTTACGACTATAAGAGCTTTAAAATATAACGGTGCTATGCCTCTCGAAAATATAAAATCTGAAAATCTTGAGAATTTAAAAATTGGCCTACCAAATTTAGGTGTTCATATAGAAAATTTACAAAAATACAATATACCCGTTGTAGTTACTTTGAATTGTTTTAACACAGACACAGAACTAGAAATTCAAGAAATAAAAAAGTACTGTGAATCTAAAAATTGTGAGTTTACTGTGTCTAAAATACATGCTTTAGGTGGCAGCGGTGGACTAGAATTGGCTCAAAAAGTAGTAAATTTATGTGAACAAAATAAACAAAATTTTAAATTATTATATAATAATAATTTGTCTATCAAAGATAAAATTTTAAAGATCTCCCAGGAAATTTACAGAGCAACAGGTGTTACGTATACATCAAAAGCCGAAAAATCTATAGAACAAATAGAAAAACTACAAAGATCAGACTTACCTATTTGTGTAGCCAAGACTCAATATTCTCTCTCTGACGATCCAAAAAAATTAGGTGTGCCTAAAAACTTTACTATTACTATTCAGGACGTCCAAATTTCTAACGGAGCTGGATTTATAGTAGCAATAGCAGGAAATATCATGAAAATGCCAGGTTTGCCGAAAGTTCCAGCTGCCGAAAAAATAACTATTACTTCTAATAATCAAATTTCAGGATTATTTTGATCCAATTCAATTTCAACTAACCCATTTTTTAAAGCCAAAAAGTATGCTTGGCCCAGTTTGACTTCTTTAATTAAAGTTTCAATATCAGTACAATCTAGAACATTAGGGTCGTACATGCAGACAGGATTAAGATCATTCTCAATTAGCATTTTGTTCATAACTAAAAATACTATCGTCCGAATATTACCATCACAAAAAACATGTGCTTGGTCTAAATCTTGACAGGTTCTAATTATTAATTCAAGTTTTCTGTCAAGCACATTGCTATCTTTTCGCAAGAAAGACCCATCCAAATATCCACCAGAATTAACACAGTTGAGTTTCTCGTAATACTGAGCAAAAATTGTATTTAACAAATTTTTAGTAACTTGTTCATTTTTAAATTCCGGTGCATAAATGGATCCGTTCTTGCACTGACAATCCTTAAGCAACTTACGTTCAGCCCCACCAAACCAGTTGTTACCTTTTGTTTGTTTACGTGTAAGCTCTTCAAGGCCTCTGTCAGTGAAATTGCCAAGGTCATACGTTGCTGGTCCTTTTAACCCAAAATGAACTTCACAATTTTTCGGTTTGAGGCCAGCGTCTTTATATATACGGCGTTCTGCGCGTACAAACCCAGGCTTACGTTTACTTGGCCCAGTAATAGTATAATATTGTAGATCTGGGTCATTAGGTGACATATGCTTCGTGCACTGGCATGTATAGACTTTCTCAACAGCTAAATCATGTAGTTTTATATATAAATCTGCGTTCAACTTTTTATTTTCTTGTATGCTTTCTGTCATGCAACCCCAAGCGTTTAATAAAGCATTAATATAACCAGGTTCTAATGTGTTTGACTCTGAATTGCCTCCTTTATCAAGTCTATCAAGTGCATACATACCTTCATCACCATATTGATACTGAACATCCATTAACATTCTCCACTTTATATTTTTTGGCAGATCTAAAACATAATCTTTATCATTCAAATAACATATATTTTTTTGAACTGCACGCCATAATTTCATTTCATCATATAGTGGCATGCAATTACAAACTTTTTTAAAATGTTCCACGTTTAATTTTACTTTACCTGCTGCTACATAATTAAAATTCACAAAATTTGCTATCAAAAATGATGCAGATAATACTGAAAGTGATTTTTTGGATTTCATAAAATTTCTCCTTTTTTAAAAATAAAACTAAATTAGTCTATATTATAATGCGTATTGTAATAAAAGTCAATAATAAAAAACTAATTTAACATTAATACACTTTGGAAGCTCTGGGAAGAAAAATTTCTTTGAATAAATTTATAGCAAAATCGTCTGTCATACCAGAAATATAGTCACAAATAACTCTATCTTTGCCGTCTTTTAGTGAGATTTGTTGTAAATAATCAGGAATTTTGTCAAAATTATGTTTAAAATAATTATATAAAGATTCTATAACAAACGGTACTTTGTGTTCTTCAGAAAAAGGTTGTTTATTTAAATATACATTTTTGTACATAAAATCATGTATTTGATTAAAAATATTATTTATATTTTTACCTAAAGTTATATTATTATTTTTACTGTTTTGTATTAAAGAAATTACAAGAGTGTTGATTCTTGAAGAAAAGTTATCACCTAAATTTTGTATTAAATTATTAGGAATAGAATTTGGATTTAATATCCCGGCACGAATAGAATCTTCTATATCATGATTTATGTACGCAATTTTGTCACAAATTCTGACCAATCTACCTTCTGGAGTAAAAGCTTCCTCGCCGCAAGTATGACACAAAATTCCGTTAAGAACTTCTTGAGTTAAATTTAGTCCTACACCATCACGTTCTAAATATTCTGAAATTCTGACACTTTGTTCGTAGTGTTTAAAACATAATGGACAAAGCTGATTTAGTGCGCATTCACCAGCATGCCCAAATGGTGAATGACCAAGATCGTGACCTAACGAAATTGCTTCTGTCAAATCTTCATTTAATCTTAAAGCCCGCGCAACAGTACGTGCAATTTGAGCTACTTCTAAAGTATGTGTAAGTCTAGTTCTATAATAATCACCTATGGGTGAAATAAAAACTTGAGTTTTGTGTTTTAGTCTTCTAAATGACTTACTGTGCAAAATTCTATCTCTATCTCGTTGAAATTCTGTACGGATATCACAAAACTTTTCGGGAATTTTTCTCCCTAAAGTTTTGCTAGAAAAAGTAGCATATGGGCTTAAATTTTTTAATTCTAATTCTTCAGTAAATTTTCTTATGTCACTAAAATCTTTATTAAAATTATTCAAAATTTATTACCTCTTAAAAAATATTTAATTTAAATATCTTGATAACTATTAGATATTACTTTCGTGTTAATATTATTTTTTAATATATTATTAATTTGATTTATAATATTTTCTGTCTGGTTATATAATACATAAAAATTAATATTAATATTATTTTCAAAATTTGTGTTAATTATTTTAGTGTTAAAACTAGATATTATATTTGAAATTATTTTATAATTTTTGTAATCACAAATCACAGAAATTAAATTACACAAATTTAATTTTTTAATACCAGAATTTAATATGACACCTTTAGCACCTGAACTGTACATTCTACGTAAATTTCCAGTACCTAATAATATTCCGCCAAAGTATCTTACTATTATTATTAATATATTTTTAATATTATTAGATTTAATTATTTCCATAATCGGTGCACCACCAGTACCAGTAGGTTCTCCATCATCAGAAAATTTCTCCAAATCACATGCTAAATTACTGTTACTTGAACTTAACACATATGCATACACATGATGTTTCGCATCCCAATGTTTTTTCTTAATATTATATAATTTTTTTTCAATTTCGTCAATATTTTGTACTTTTAGACTATATGTTATAAATTTGGAACGTTTTTCAGTTTTTTCATATGTACTTTCTTGTAATATAATATTATAATTATCATAATTTAATTTTTGTTTTATTTTAATCACCATATAATTTTATTTTCAAAATAATAGGCAACGCACAATTTTAGCGTTACCCATATTTTTATCTATTGTTTTTAAAGTTTTATTATTTTTTAATTATTTAGTAGCCTGTGACAAACGTTTTTTAAATTTGCCAATACGTCCTCCGGTGTCTACATATCTTTGTTTATCAGTATAAAATGGATGACACTTCGAGCAAACTTCAACAGAAATATCTCTGGCAGTTGATTTTATTGGTAAAACATTACCACATGAGCATCTTGCTTCTGTGCTCTCATATTTTGGATGAATCCCGTCTTTCACTATTTTCACCTCACGAAAACAAAACTAAATTTTTAATTATAATCAAAAATACAATTTTTATTATATCATGAGTCTTCAAATATTACAATAAAAATTTTTTTAGTTTAGTTTTATTTTTCTGATTTCCGCTTTATTTATAACCTGTAAATTTATTTAATTTACATAGAATTTATTTCTTATAATAGCCCCTTAAAAACAAATAATATTATATATACGCAATATTTTAATTATAAAAATATTTTGTTATTTTGTCAATAGTTTTTTGTAAACCTAGAAAGCATGTTAAATATAAATAAAACTAGCAAAAATATAAGAACTATTTTTATATTAATAAACAAAAAAGACAGTTCATATTATAATCTTTAACTTTAAAATTTTTAATTATAACTTGACACAATTTATTTATAGTCATAAAATAAAAAGGCATGTGTTTTTAAGGAGCAGGGGATTTTTGGAACTTTTAAAAAAATTAGCTGGAGATTTTAATATATATTTGTCAGACGAAAAATTGGAACAGTTCCAGATTTATTCAGATTATTTAAGTGAGTATAATCTACATACTAATCTTACGGCTATCACGGATTTTAAAGATATAGTAATCAAGCACTTTTTAGACAGTATAATTATAAGTAAATTTTTAGACATTGACAAAAATTTAAAATTAATAGACATAGGAACAGGTGCAGGATTCCCGGGACTGCCGGTTAAGATTTGTAATCCTAATTTTAACGTTTCTTTAATGGACAGTTCTAGCAAACGTACAAAGTTTTTACAAAAACTGACATTAAAATTAAACGTAAAAACTGACATTATCAATGGTCGTGCAGAAATATTAGGTTTGAAAGCACAATATAGAGAAAAATTTGATGTAGCAGTCTCAAGAGCTGTTGCACCGTTAAATATGTTAGTTGAATATTGCTTATCGTATGTTAAAACAGGGGGATTGTTTTTGGCACTAAAAGGCCCGAATATTTTAGAAGAGTTAGAAAATTCTAAAAATTCTATAAATCTTTTAGGTGGTAAACTCAAAGGAATCCAGTCATTTGAGTTACCACTAGGTAAGGGCTCCAGAAATGTTGTAGTACTAGAAAAAATAAAACACACCCCTAAGACATATCCTAGGCGTAATTCACAGATTTCTTTAAATCCGTTGTAAAAAATTATGAACAATAACAAAAAAAATATTAATATTAGTAACAGACTTCTAGAATGTGCTAAAAGAGTTAGTAAAAATTCTAAAATAGTTGACGTCGGTTCAGATCACGCACATCTGCCTATTTATCTGTGTTTAAACAAAATAATTAGTTACGCTATAGCTTGTGATATAAATATAGGGCCATTAGAAATTTCTAAAAAAAATATAAAAAAATATAATTTAGAAAATTTAATTTGCACTAGAATTTCAGACGGTCTCAAAAATATTCAAGACACCGAAGTTAATGAAGTTATAATAGCTGGTATGGGCGGTAATTTAATTTCGAATATACTAGACAAAAGTTTAAAACAAAACAAGAAATTTAAAAAATATATTTTACAACCTGTTCAACATGAATCAAATTTAAGAGAATATTTATGTAACTCTGGTTTTGAAATTACTTATGAAAATATTATAGAGTCTGATAAAAAAATTTATTTAATTATGGAAGCTATTTACAGTAACAAAAAATACAGCTTAAGTGATTTAGAAAAATACATTGGAACTTCAAGTTTTATTAAAAATATTGATAAATCACAAAAAAAATATAGTGTTTATTTAAATAAAAAAATAAATAGTTTATATAACCAAAAAAAAGGTGCGCAAATTACAAAAAATTTTGAGCTGGAAGAATATTGTGAAAAATTAATTAATAAAATAAATTCTAATCAAATTTAAAATATTTATAACTTAATTTTGAAGTTTTGATGATAAATAAATTAACAAAACTGTAATATCAGCCGGACTTACTCCTGAAATTCTAGAAGCTTGCCCGATGTTTGTTGGTCTAATTTTGTTTAATTTCTCTATAGCTTCTAGTCTTAAATTTTTTATGTCAAAATAATTTATATTTTCGGGTAAAATTCTATTTTCGAGTTTACGCATGTCTTTAATTTGTTTATTTTGTCTTTGGATATAACCCTCGTACTTGACTTCTATTTCGACTTTTTCGAATAAAAAATTACTAATTTTGGGTCTTGTGATATCAAATTTTTCGAAATCTAAATATGTTATTTGAGGTCTTTTTAATAAATCATAAATTTTTATCCCAGATACTATTTCTGATGTTTCACGTGAAACAAGAACTTGATTTAATTCTTTTGATGGTTTCAAAACTGTATTTTTTATTCTTGATAATTCTTGTTGTTTTAACAAACTATTTTCGCAAAATTTTTGATATAAATTATTATTAACTAGTCCTAATTTGTGACCAATAGGTAATAATCTTTCGTCAGCGTTGTCCTGCCTCAAAATCAGTCTGTATTCCGAACGAGATGTCATCATGCGATACGGATCATTTACACCTTTGGTAACCAGGTCATCTATGAGAGTTCCTATATATGAAGAACCCCTGTCAAGTACTAATGGATCCTGATTTTTTATTTTCAAAGCAGCGTTTATGCCAGCGATTAAACCCTGGGCAGCAGCTTCTTCGTATCCCGAACTACCGTTAAATTGCCCAGCACCGTACAATCCAGAATAATCTTTAAGCTCTAGGGTGTTATTTAGCTGCGTCGGATCAATAATATCGTACTCTATGGCATATGCCGGACGCATGATTTCGACATTTTCGAGACCTGAAATAGATCTGTACAATTTAATTTGTATATCTTCTGGCAATGAAGTCGAGATACCCTGCAGATACATTTCTTCAGTATTTAACCCGCATGGTTCTATAAAAACTTGATGACGTTCTTTGTCTGGGAACCTAATTATTTTATCTTCAATACTTGGACAATATCTGGGGCCAACACCATGAATTTGGCCGGAATACATAGGAGATCTATTAATATTTTCCAAAACAATTTTTTTGGTTTTCTCATTCGTCCAGGTTATATAACATGAAATTTTGTTTGTTCCGAAATTATTATTATAATAATTAATATAAGAAAACGGCGTGATTTTTGAGTCGCCAAACTGCTCTTCTAGTTTTGAAAAGTTTATACTAGATTTTAAAACACGCGCCGGAGTACCAGTTTTAAATCTTTTAAATTTAATATTTAAATTTTTCAGAGATTCAGCCAAAAACAATGACGGAAAAACTCCATCTGGGCCACTTTGATAAGAAGTACCACCTATAAAAACTTTACCATTTAAAAAAGTTCCAGTACATATAATTACTTTTTTTGAGTAATAACAAATATTATTTCTTGACATTAACTCCCAATCATAGTTACTATTAGCATTACTGTTTTTTTTTATACAAATTATCTCAGACTGTTTTAAAAACAAATTTTCTTGTAATTCCAGTTTATGTTTCATAATTTCTTTGTATTTATTTCTATCAATTTGAACTCTCAAAGAATGTACTGCAGGACCTTTGCCCAAGTTTAACATACGACTCTGCAAAAAACATTCGTCTGCAGTCTTACCCATCTCACCACCAAGTGCATCTATCTCACGAACCAAATGCCCTTTGGCTGTTCCGCCAATAGATGGATTACATGGACAATTCCCTACAGAATCTAAATTCATAGCAAAAATAGCAGTTCTACATCCCAATCTAGCCGAAGCAAGCCCAGCTTCAATACCAGCATGACCTGCTCCAATTACTATCACTTCGTAATTATTATTCGACACATCCAAACTTTACTTTTCCCCTTTATTCTTATTTTCATATATTTTATCACTTATTGATTTTTTTGTGTATATTTTTACATAGTTTTAAGTATCTAAATTATTCCAAAATCACTTAACAATATATATATTATATAATATGCTTAACAT
>CAYYWE010000026.1:2329-8196 GCA_964475315.1 uncultured Eubacteriales bacterium | reverse complement strand
TCAAAATAACAAAAAATATTTTAAAAATTATAGAAAATATGTCAAAAATGTATGTATTTTTTGGTATATAATATACAGAGGTGAAAAATTTGGGATAGTGTGTGAAAAAATGTGAATACAAAGGAGAACGTAAATTTGGATTATCATGATTATAAAAACAAAAATTACAAATTAAGAAATAAGAATTATAAAAATAATAATGACTCTCTAGATAGTTATATTAATGACAATACTAATAAAAACTGGTGGAGTTACGGGAAGAAAGAAGAAGTAAATAGAGAGCAAGAATATTTATTAGAGCAAAATGAATTTCTCGAGAAAAATATTAAAACTTCAGAAGTTATACCAAATGATATAAAAAAGTCTAAAATTGGTGCGGTTCAGGATAATATGGGATATTTTAAGACAAGATTTGGAACTATTTCTGTTGGTTACAAAAAATATAATAAAAAAACGGATTTAATATTTTCTGTGATACCGGAAGATGTGAAAGAAAAAAGTAGTATTAAGTCTTATGATATAAATAATTATAAATGTTATTTAAACACAGAATATAAATATAATAAGAAAAGATTTGGGTGGAGTAAATTGAGCTTTAAATATGATTCTAGTACAGGTGATATTTCTAAGCTTGATAAAAAAAATAATATTTATAATTATGATAATGAGAGTAACTTGTTATATCAGGACGAAATAGAAGAGCAAAAAATAAGTAATTTATTAAGTAGTAGTAAAATAAATAATAAAAAATTAGAAAAAACTGAAAAAATAAATTTATTGAGAAATATAAAAGATGAAAAACAAGAAGATAATTTGGATTTTGAAAAAGAATTAAAGAGTTTTATAGACAAATTTAAAAAAGATAAATTAAAAAAATTATTGGATTCTGATGAAGTTGTTTCTAGGAGTAAAAGAATATTAAATTCAGATCTTGATTTGATATTAATTAAAAAAAGGAAAGAATTATTAGAAAATATGTTTAATATAAATTTGGATTTTTTAGATTTAGAAAAGATAAATAATATTTTTGAAGAGTTAATTTTAGGAATTTTAGAGAAAATAAGTTGAATTATATTAATTTGGTTAACAATAGATTAGAGCTCATTTCTCTAGTTTATATGTTATATAAAAATAGGTCTTAGATTTTTAGTAGTAGAAAGGAGTTGAAAGGTTCTTACTAATTATTAATATTATTAATTTAAATAATAATTTTTTAAAAAATAAATTAGAATAATATTAATATAAATTAATAGTGAGGAACCGAGATGATTATGGCAGAGTATTTATCTCCGGGTGTGTATGTTGAGGAATTTGATAGTGGTCCTACTCCGATGCAAGGGGTTGGAACAAGTATAGGTGGATTTATTGGAGTAGCAGAGAAAGGTCCAATTTCAGGCGCTCCAGTATTAGTAACAGGTCCAGCGGATTTTAATAGAAAATTTGGTGGATATTTACAAGAAAATGAATTTGGAGAATATAGATATTTAGCTCATGCAGTAAATCACTTTTTTATTAATGGCGGTACAAAAGCTTTTATAATGCGTGTTGCGCCACCAGATGCAACGGTAGCAAAAGCTAGTTGTGCAGAAGGTAAAGAAGGACTCTTAGAAATTTCTGCGAGAAGTCCAGGAGCGTGGGGAAACTCAGTTACTATAAGTTTTGAGGCTGCAAGTGGCAGTAAAACTCAAGCTCTTGAAAATTTAGGAAAATCTCAATATAGATTAAAAAGTGCTGCAGGATTCAGCGTAGGAGACGTGGTAGCTGTAGAAGGTGAAGGGGATCCTAGATTTGGAGTAGTAAGTCATGTTTCAGGAGATTTAGTTACTTTTAAAGAACCGTTTGAAGGAACAGTAGTAGACACAAGTTTATTACCAAAAGTTACTTTAAGAGTATGTGAACTAGATGTAGTAGTACAACATGATGAGATTATAGAAAAATATCCTGGTATAAGTTTTAACGTATTGTTACCGACTTTTATAGAAAAAGCGATGGCAAAATCAGAACTAGTAACTTTAAGAGCTAAACCGGTAGAAGATGCTATATCACCTATAGATGTAATAAAACAAATATATAATTCTGAAAGTGATACTAAAATTCAAGTTGGACTTGAAGGTGGTAAAAACGGAACTGCTGCAAGTTTAACAGATGGGGATTTTATTGGTAAAGACGAGGGGCCGGGTTCAAGAACAGGTATTCAAGCTTTCTTAGACAACGCAGATGTGAATATTATGGCGGTGCCGGGTATAGTAAGTGCAAATGTGCAGTTGTCTTTGGTATCACATTGTGAAAAATTGGCCAGTAGATTTGCTGTTCTAGATATGCCTAAGACAGCTAAGAGTGTAAATGATTTGATGCAACATAGGGATATAGTAGACAGCGATTATTGTGCTATGTATCATCCGTGGTTACAAGTATTTGATCCATTAGATAAAAAAGATATTTTTATACCACCTTCAGGATCAGTTATGGGTATATATGCTCGTAGTGATAACAGTAGGGGAGTGCATAAAGCGCCAGCAAACGAAGTAGTGGCAAATTGTACGGGATTATATGTACACTACAATGTAGCAGAGCAAGATGTGCTAAACCCAAAGGGAGTAAATTTAATAAGAAAATTCCCAGGTTCAGGTATAAGAGTATGGGGAGCAAGAACAGCTTCTTCGAAAGCACTTTGGAAATATATAAACGTAAGAAGATTATTTATATATATAGAAGAGTCAATAAAATTAAATACAAACTGGGTAGTGTTTGAACCCAATGATGCACCATTATGGACTAGAGTTAAGAGAACAATAGAAATTTTCTTAGAAGGGGTCTGGAGGTCAGGAGCATTAGTAGGCGGTTCACCGGCAGATGCATTTTTTGTAGACATTGGTCCGAATACTATGACCAAAGATGACATAGATAACGGTAGATTAATTTGTGTCATAGGCGTCGCACCAGTTAAACCAGCTGAGTTTGTAATATTCAGGATTACACAAAAAACAGGTGAATAGTAAATAAATTATAAATTTTTGCAAATTTTGTAAGTGTTAGAAGGGAGATTGATTTTATATGGCAGAAGCAATTTCAGGTAGACCAGTGCAAGGTACTATTACCGAAGCTTTAACTACTACTGGTGGGGCAGTAGCAGGGTTAGAAGGCCCTTTAAGAGGTTTTAGATTTACAGCAGAGTTTGATGGTTTAGGTACGACTTCTTTTAAGTCTGTAACCGGGGGATTCTCAGCAAGTGTAGATAACAACCCATATCGTGAGGGTGCATTTCCGCATTTAACTTCTCGTAAATTACCGGGATTGGTAACTTATGATGATATACAACTTGAAAAAGGTTTGTACAAAAACGCTGTGTTATATTCGTTTTTTAATAATTATTTAAATGGCCAAAATAATAATCCAGTTAATGCGACTATTACAATTTATGATAACGCAGGCAATCCGACAGCATCTTGGATAGTTATGAATGCATGGCCGGTTTCGTACAGATCTGGTGACCTAAGTGCTGATGACTCGAGTATTTTAATTGAAAGTTTAACTCTCGCCCATGAGGGAATAGAAAGAGTTTTAGCATAATCGTAATAAAATTATAATAAATCAAATATTTAATAATTAGTAAATATTTTATTTCTCCCCGTAGCAAAAATAAAAAATATATATAAATTTAATAAAATTATACTCGGGGAGAATTTATTTTTAAATTTTTAGAAAGAGTGATATTAATTTATGTCCAGTAGTAGTTTTGATACTGAATTTCAGTTTGAGCTTCCCAAGGGGTACGTAGACAAAAACGGAGATATTCATAAAGTAGGTGTTATGAGGTTAGCAAATGCTGCCGATGAAATAATACCCCTTAATGATCCTAGAGTAAAAATGAACCCAGGTTATTTGAGTATATTATTATTAGAAAGAGTGATAGTGAAACTTGGGAAACTCAAAAAAGTCGATGCCCACATAATAGAAAGTTTGTTTACTGCTGATATGGCTTATTTGCAAGATTTGTATCAGAAGATAAATGCTGTGGAACCACCGGTTATGAGCGTAGTATGTCCGCATTGTTCTAAAGAATTCAGGTCAGAGATCCCTTTTTTCACGGAAGCCTGAAAAGTTATCCGATAGATGTTTTATATGAAGAGATAGCTTTTTTGGCTTATTATTTCCATTGGTCTCGAACAGAAATCATGTTAATGTCGCACAAAGACAGAATAAAATTCTGTTCAGAAGTGTCTAGAATAAATAAAAAAATGAATGCTGAAACAGGTACAGCGAAGAAAAATATTTTTGATGTAGACCAGTTTTAATATTTAAATATATTTAAATTTTTTGCTCGAAAGTGTTAACGGGGGTGACCAGAATAATGTCAGAAGAACAGCCAGAAAAAACAGCAAAAGAGATAATAAATGATGCGCAATCAGTAGTAGATAATGCACAACAATTTAAAGATAAAAAAGAAAAAACTGATGCAGATAAAAAGGCTATACAAGAAGCTGAAGCTCAAAAACAAAAAGATGATGATGCGGTAGAAAAAGCGAAGCAAGATGCTAAAAATGCTGCAGCGTTAGCGACAAGTGCAGTAAAAGATAAAGAGGAAGTTTCACAAGAAATATTGGACGCGACACAGGAAATCTTGGATGCCGCAAAAGATTTAGAAGCTGCAGAAAATGCTGACGAGGTAGCAACAGCACAAGCAGTTTTAGATGCCGCAAAAGATTTATTAAAAGCTGCACAAAATGGTGAAAACACAAAAGAAGAAAAGTTAGCGCTGGATGTAGTAAAAGCGGCTAAATCAGGAAATAAAGAGAGTATTAAGAAAGCTGCTGATGAGGTATTTTGGGCGAAACAAAAAGAAAGGTTAGCTGTAGATGATGCACGTGGTGCTTTGCCAGCTAATTATGAACCTACTGTAGTTAATTATATAACAAGAGAGCGCAGAAGTAAGAAATTAAACCTTCCTGCTTTAAGTGTTTCGGGCATGAAAAATTATGATGATATTACAGCTGCATGTAATTTTATAGTCACTCTGGGTATGTATACTTTCGGGTTTCAAAGTGTTTCTGGTTTAGATATTCGTAAAGAGTTTAAAACGTACAATGAAGGTGGTGTGAATGATCACAGTATATTGTGTGGTGCCCCTAATAATAACACTTATGAGCTTTCATTTAAGCGAGGGCTGTTGCTAAGAACGTCTGAGATGATGGGTTCGGCAGTTTTTGCTGCAGCATCGGCAACGTCTGCGTTAATATCTAACAACCTTGCACGTAGAACAGCAGTTTTTGCAATAGGGAGTACTATTGATCCACAAACCGTTTTAGAAAATGGTCCGACTTTGGGGACGATACAAGTTTTTGATAGAAATAGAACAAGATTGCAAGGATTATTTTCTTTTGTATCTCTTGGGATGAAAAGTTGGCGTGCCGATGATTTAGACGCTACATCGGGATCTATATGGTACGAAGATATTACCATAGCACATACAGGTCTGGAAAGACACCCTGTAGATTTCTATCCGTGGCGAAAAGTGAGTGCAGAGGGGGTTAATGGTTCAGCTTATTCTGATCGGAATGAAAATTTATATGAAAGTGCTAAGGAAAGAATACCAGAGCAAGTAAAAGCTAAAGTTTACAGTTACAAGGAAGCCATAAGTGCTATAGAAGCAAGACGTACTCAACAGCTTAATGAATTAGCGGACGCAGAAACAAATCGAAAGAATCTACAACAAAAGCTAACGGATGTTGAGGCTTTAGCTAAAGAAGCGCGTGACAAATTAGAAGAAGATGAGACAAATCGTCAAAACGAATTAGAAAAAGCCAAACAGAAAGATGTTGAGGCTTTAGCTAAAGAAGCGCGTGACAAATTAGAAGAAGATGAGACAA
>CAYYWE010000026.1:0-2229 GCA_964475315.1 uncultured Eubacteriales bacterium | reverse complement strand
AAAAGCCAAACAGAAAGATGTTGAGGCTTTAGCTAAAGAAGCGCGTGACAAATTAAAGGAAGGTGAGACAAATCGTCAAAACGAATTAGAAAAAGCCAAACAGAAAAATGAAGAATATTTGAAAAAACTTAAAACAACGACAGCAGAAGAAAACAAGGCAAAATCTGAAGAGTTAACAGCTAAACAAAAAGCCAAAGATGATGCTATTAAAGACAGACAAAAAACAAGTGATTTTACAAAAATCGATGAGAAATTAGCGGAGCATGCCGAAAAAGCATCTGGGAATGTTCCAAAACAAGCTGAAAAAGCTGTAACAACAACGTTTACCAAAAAAGATGCTGAAGAGTTAACAGCTAAACAAAAAGCCAAAGATGATGCTTTGAAATCTAAATTGAAGACAACGACAGCAGAAGAAAACAAGGCAAAATCTGAAGAGTTAACAGCTGAACAAAAAGCCAAAGATGATGCTTTGAAATCTAGATTGAAAACAACAGAGTATAAAAAAGGCGATGAAGTACCTGTTGATGGAGATTTAAAAAATAAAGCTGAAAAAGCTAAAGAAAAATTAAAGAAAGATGATAATAAATAAATTTTAAAGTAAATTAATTTTAGTTCTTAGGGGAGAGTGAGTTTACTTGGAGTCTAAAGCTGAAAAAATTGCAAGATTAAAAAGACTTATTGAAGAGTCAGACAGAGAGATTGCAGAACGTAATAAAAAGCTCGCAGAGATTGAAAGTGATTTAGCTGACGTTAAAAAAAAATTAGAGTTGGCGGAAAAAGAGTTATTAAAATATAAATCAGGTAGATTGTATACTCGGAGAGAACTAAAAGAATTAGAATTAGCAAAATTAGAAGAACAAAAGTTAGAGTTTGAGAGAGAAAAAACTAATATTAAAATTATAACTCAAAAAAAGTTTGAAGAGGCTCAGAAACTAAGAGAAGAGGCGCAATATGAAATGTCTCAAGAACAAAAAAATGTATTAGAGAAGAAAGCTCTTGAGATAGAAAAGAAAGCTACAGAACACGAGATATATATTATGAATTGTATATTGAGTGAAAAACAAGAAAGTTACGAGAATATGTTAGTAGACAAAATTTGTAGTGAAGTAAGTTTAGATAAAGATAAAAAAATATTTTCGAGTGATTTTTATGATAATTGTAAAAAATTAAAAAAAGAAATTAGAGATTTAAATTTAAAAATTAGTAATTCTAGTTTGAGATTAGATAATTATTTAAAAAATATAAAATATAAAGTTGGATGGTGTAGATAGTTGGATTTTCCAGATTTTAAGGGTACTATGGGATTAAGAAAAATTAAATCTCTGCAGAAAACAAAATCATCGTTGAATTTAGTTTCTTTAAAATATAATAATAGTTTTTGTAATAAAATTATTAATAGAGGACAAAATTTAATTATTAATAATTATAATAATTTAATAAATTTTGGAAGTAATAATAATATAGAATTAGTTTATGACATATCTAGAATACCGAGTTCTAGTGAAGAGACTTTAAAGAGTATTATAGATTTGTTACAAGAGCTAAGGGCTATTCAAGATGACAAAAATATATTGGTACAGAATAACACTGTATTACGTGAGCAAATATTAAATCAGTTAAAGAATGAAATATTAAAAGTAAGTCATAATTTAACTAAACAACAGGTTAAAGACTTAGAAGTAGTATCTAATAATAATTTTGATAATAAAGAATTAAGTGATATATTAAATTCTTTGTTAGAAACTTCAAAAAAAAAAGCAAATTTAACGGGTACATTAGCAGAGAAGATTTTATATACTCATAATATAAAAAATATATATGCACACAGGAATATTAATAATTATCAGAGAATAATTAGTAAATTTTCTGAACCTGCGTATAAGAATAGATTTAATTTAGAATTAGAGTATAAAATCCCAGGTAAAAAAATAATTAATACTCAAGAACAAGAATTAGAGTTACAAGAAAGTAAAAAAACATTAAAATTAGATAAAAAACATAATATAAAAAAATCACGAGAAAAAACTAAAGAAAATATATTAAATAATAAGAAAATATTAAAATATTTAAAAAATAAAAATAATAAAAATATTTTAGATAGCAAAGATTATGAGTATAATATAAATAAATTATATTCACGAGTTTTTGGAGTAAAATTATTAAATAAAACAAGATTATTTGTTGAAAATATAGTAAATAAAAAAATAGAAAATTTTTTTTCTGATACTG
>CAYYWE010000025.1:0-8399 GCA_964475315.1 uncultured Eubacteriales bacterium | reverse complement strand
CGTGGAGAAACACTGCTGAATTTATTTGCAAATATTTCAAAAAAGGTAATTTAATCGCTATCGAAGGGTCTATTCAAACTCGTGTTTATCAAGATAAAGATGGCAAAAACAGGAAAGTTTTTGAAGTTCTTGCTAATAACGTTCACTTTGTTGAGTCCAAAAAAGATAGTGAATATAATCAAGAAACTTACAACAATTATAATGATAATTTACAGAAATCTCCGGATCTGTCTCCGTATTCTAGTGGGGATGACAGTGACTTCGAGGCTATTGACTCAGATGAAGATTTACCATTCTAATTTAAATTTTAATTAAGGAGGCGTGTTTTTAATGTCAGAAGAAGTTAAAAATAATAATTCAAACAATACACAAGATTTTAATAATAACGCTACACGTACTTATAATAATTATAATAATAGTAATTATAACAGTTCGCGTGGTTATAGTAATTACAGGAACAATAATTTGAGTGCAAATGGTACAAATAACAGTGCTGATAGTAATACAAATAGTGCAAATGGTACTAATAATACCGATGGTAGCAACACAAATTCAAACACAAATGCTACTAGTATGAATAATTTTAATAATTTTAGAAACCGTAGGGCTAAGAAAAAAGTTTGCAGTTTTTGCGTCGATAGAACCTTGACTTATATTGATTACAAAGAGCCTGGCAGACTTAGAAAGTTTATCTCTGAAAGGGCTAAAATTTTGCCAAGACGTGTTACCGGTACTTGTGCTGAACATCAACGTCAGTTGACAGTTGCTATTAAACGTGCTCGTTACGTCGCTCTGCTGCCGTATACTAACGACTAGTTTGTTGCGGTTTTTTTATCTAAATTTTATAGTTTTAATCTCCAGTATGTGCTTTTACTGGGGATTTTTTACATAATTAATATTTTTTATCATGTTTTTAGCTCGTTATTTAATTATTTTCTCTCTAAAAAATAATTCGTATATACTTGACAATATTTTTTTGCTTTCGTATATTATTATGTGCAGATAGTCTGAAATTTTTATCTATCGCATTATGTCTTGTTGTTTTATAAGACGTAAGTACATACGTATTTACCTATGTTTAGAATTTGTGCGAGAGGATGTGAAATTGACTTATTTCTTATATAATTTCGTGCAGTTTTAATAATAAGAAAGGATGTATACATAATGCAAAACAAAAAAAATTCGAAAATTATTAGTAAATTAGTACTATCAACTACCGCCGCTTTTATGGCAACTGTGGCTGTAAAGGCTACTAACGATCACGGTGATGTTCAATCTCAAGTAGAAAGCTTCCATGAAGATCAACTTCAGGTTGCTTATGGTAAAGGTGACTCAATAACAGTAAACGTTACTCTTAATGGAGTCAAATACTCTGAAGGAGATTCAAGTACTGAAGCTACCGTAACCGGCTGTGAAAATTCAAACATTCCAGCAGACGGATATGTGAAGATAGATAAAACGGTAGGTACTTCCGTTTCTTACAATGTCACCTCGATTGCTGATGAAGCTTTTAAAGATTGTAGTAATCTAGTTTCAGTAGAGATCCCGGAAAGTGTAAAAAAAATTGGCCAGGACGTTTTTGATGATTCAGGCGTAAAATATATAAAATTTACAAAAGCTGCTAATTTAACAGAATCAGGTGATTTAGGTTCTGCGACAATTTATGTTGAAGATGATGACGGAAAATCAAAACTATGTGAAGTGTTAGGACTGGATACTGACGACAATAAGGTTATTATTGCTCCTAAGACTAGTGATATTAAGGGTAACATTAGTTCTGTAGGGACAACCATAGTTGATAATGGGGTTGAGCTAAAGTGGAAAATTTCTACTGGAGCTAAAGATTTATATGCCGTTGAAAGAAAAGAAAATAATAATACATCTAATTATAAAGTGATTGGTATTGCTTATCCTAAAACTTCTAGCTCTACTTCAGTTACGTATACCGATACCGACAAGATCAAACTTGGAAAAAGCTATATGTATAAAATTACTCCATATGCTGTAAGTGCTGCACATGATCAATTTAATACAAAAGATGAATTTACATCAGCAAAAGATAAAGACCCATTTGGAATAGTTGCGGGAACTGATAAACAATCTGGAGAACTTGATTATAATGAATTCAAAAAGAGTGGCGTGAAAAGCTATTATACTACTGTTGACATAGAGAATGATACGGATAGTACGACTGTTGAAGGCTCTTATGCAATATTTGACAATGGATTAACCCGTAATGTTTATTCATTACAAGGGAATGCATATGGTATAAAAAAATCTGATAACAATACAAAGTTTGAATGGGAAAATGATGACTACGACACGAATCAAAAGGCTTTTTTATATGTACGTGAGTGGGATATTGAAAATAAAGATAAAACTAACTGGGAAAATGTAGGTGCCGAAAATAAAAATGCTTCTCGTGTATTTAGTTTACAGGTAGTAAATGATAAAGATGAAAACGGCGAATTACCAAGTGGTGACTATGCTTCTTCTGGTGATGTTGGTTATTATAATTGTGCTTCTAAAATAGTAAGTGCAGACAGCAACAAAACTCCTAAAGACTTTACTATGTATGTAGAAATGGATGAATCTTGGGGGAACGATGTTTCTGTTTATGCTATTAGAGATGATGACACAGATGTAAAACTTACTTCTAAAATTGTAGATGGTGCAAATGGTCTTACTGGAAGATTTCTTGAAGTAGCATTAGGCGAATTCTACTACGGTCCGTATGCAATTTACGCTGACAAACTTGAAAACGCAGGCACAAGTAATAGCGAATTTTGCGAAACTTGCCAAAACCCGATAGATGAATGCACCTGCGAGAAAAAAAATGAAGAAGCTAAAGATGAACCAAAAGATGAAACTAAAACAGAAGACGACAAAAATAATAATAATAATGCTTCTGAAACAAATAGTACACAAACAGGTAATAACGTTTCGTCAGGCACATCGAATAGCTATAAAACCGGAGATATTACGAGTGCAGGCTTATTACAATCGGCTTTCGGAATGTTAGCAGCAGCAGGAAGTACGTTGATTGGACTGTTCAGAAAGAAAAAAGATCAAGAGTAAAAACAAGACAAAATAAACAAAATAGACGCTTTATGGCGTCTGTTTTTATGTATAAAATACAGTTTTTAAAATAGTTTTATTAATTGTTCGACTATAAAAACTGTGATTGTGGAGAAAACTGTGACTGAAATCAAGCTTTTTCCGAAATATGCGAGTGCAATTGCAACAACGACAGCAATCGAAGCCGACCACGGGGTACTAGTTGACGAAAAGACCTCTGGCAAAGTCATGGAAGTAAGGACGGCGCATGGGATGTACGCCAGGAAAGATTTCAGGAATTTGTTTTTGACTTTATTTTTCATAAAAATCATAGGAGACGTTTTCAAGAATATCATAACTGCACATAAAACAAAGACTATACATATTAATTTTTGTGTAGACATAACTATGTTACCTCCTGTGAAGTACTGCTTTGAGTATTATTTTTTTCGTCATTTTTGTCATCAATAGGGAACAAAATTGCACCAATCGAGGCGGTGACAACAGAGCAAATAATAATTATCCAACCAGGTGTTAAATATTTCGTAACAATTGGGATACATTCAAGAATAACAGTCATAACAAGAGCCATAATCAAAACCATGCAGGTAGAGCGAGATTCTTTTGCCGGCGGAATAATAATAGCAATAAACATCGCGTAAATCATAATCCCGAGTGCAGAACTAATAGAATCCGGCAACAAATTCGTAGCTATTGATCCCAAAAAATTACCAAATGCAAAAGCAAAATACGGTAAAGTAGCAAGCCCTAAAAAATAAGACAAAGTGATATTTTTTTGCTTCATAGCGACGCCAAAAGTTTCATCTGTGTTAAAAATTCCTATAATAGACTTTTGAAAAGTATTAATACTTGGATCCAATTTTTGAGCTAAAGACATCGAAAGAAGTATGTACCTGCAATTTGTGACCAGAAGAGTAAGCGCGTACATGACAATAGCCGTTTCGCCACCCTGTATTAAATTTGTTGCTGCTGCTTGACCTGCCCCACTGTAGACAAAAAATGCCATTAACTGAGTTATCAACCACGATACACCTGACTGAACTGTAGCTATACCACATGCCATCGAAATCGGAATATACCCCAAAGCTACGGGGATTCCATCTTTGAAGCCTTTGATATAATCATTTTTTGAGTTTGTTTTATCCAAAGTCAAATACTCCTCTCTATGTACTATAAATATAATATTTCGAACACCCAAAATATTATACCATATTATTTCGTAAATCGCAATAATAAAATTTATATTTTTGTAATATAATAGTCCCAAAATAATATTTAATTTGAAATTTTTTATTAATTTATTTGCTCTATTATAATTATAAATTAAAAACAGCAGTACTAACATCTTTCGATGCGAAAGTCCAGTACTACCAACAAACAAATAATTTTTTATTTTGGTCAAAAATTAAAAAAATTTTCTAGTTAATTTTGATAATTTAAAATATTTCTATTTCTGTAATAACCACAATTTTTGCAGACTCTGTGAATAATTTTATATTCTCCGCACCTTGAACAAAGACTTAATGCAGGAGCTTCAAGTTTCCAAACATTTGAACGTCTCTTATCTCTTCTAGCTTTGGAGGTTTTTCTTTTTGGAACTATTGCCATTTTACATCACCCTTCTATAACTATTTTATTACACAAAACGGGCTGCAAAAAACTACACAGCCCTAAGTTTAGCCTACTTAATCTCGACTTGGGCACCGAGTTCTTCAAGTTGTTTCTTTATATCTTCTGCTGCATCTTTAGCAACTTTCTCTTTGAGCGGCTTCGGGGCTTCGTCAACAATAGCTTTTGCTTCTTTTAATCCTAATCCAGTTAAATCTTTTACTGCTTTTACAACTTTCATCTTGTTGTCGCCAGCAGCTTTTAAAATAACATCAAATTCAGTTTTTTCTTCAACCGGAGCCGCCACCGCTGCTGCTGGAGCTGCTGATACCGCCACCGGAGCTGCTGCTGACACTCCAAATTCTTCTTCAAGTGCTTTGACAACTTCGCTTAGTTCTAAAACTGTCAAACTTTTTACTTCTTCAATTAATTTTGTTACTTTTTCTGACATCAAAATTTACCTCCATAAAATAATACACAATTATATTTTCCATATATAATTACACCTGAAAATTATGCATTTTGCTTATCGGCAATAGCTTGCAACACTATTGCAAACGATTTTAAAGTACCGTGTAAAACCGTAGCAAATCCCTGTATTGGAGCATTTAATCCACCAAGAACTTGTGCAATAAGTACATCTCTAGACGGCAATCTAGAAAGATTTAACACTTCTTCGTTGTCAATCACTTTACTATCGATAAACCCAGATTTTACTTCAAAAAAATCATGGTCTTTAGCAAATTCACACAAAATTTTAGAAGCTGCTACGTAATCACACTTACTGACAGCCAATGCGGTGGAGCCTTTTAAGGATGTCGATAAACCACTTATACCTGCATCTTCAGCCGCTCTTCTTAGTAAAGTGTTCTTGACCACCATATAGTCAACTTGAGACTCACGCAATTTTTTTCTGAGTTCGGTATCGCTTTCAACGTTAATTCCCTTGTAACTCACAATCACACCCGCACAGGAAGAACGCAGTTTTTCAGAAATTTTGTTTACTACGGCTTTCTTTCTTTCTAAGGTTTTTATACTCGGCAATATACATCACCTCCATAATTAAACAGCTAAAACTAAAATCAATTTTTTAATCATCCCTAGTGACAAAAAATTGACAACAAAAAACGAATATACCGAATTCGTCCTCGGCTGGCAATTTTAAACTTGTACTAAAAGTACAAATACCAACTGTCTCTGGAACAACTAAGTATCATGCTAAAATATTTGCTTCCAAAAATCAAGTTATTTTTTTATTAAATTTTGGTTATATGATAATATGTACTTTAATTATAATAAACTAAAATAATTTTAGAAAAGAAAAATTTGACAAAATTACAAGCATAATATACAATTTAGAAATTAATAATATTTAATGAGGTAATAGAGAATAGAGAATTATGATTAGAAAATTTGAGGACTCGAGCGGTTACGTAGAATATCTTAAAAATTTAATTACAGCTATATTTACGATGAGTTTGTTGTCATTTTATACTACAATTGATGGCTTTTTTGCGTCGAAATTTATAAGTTCTGACGCGCTGGCGGCTATTAATATTGTTGTTCCGATTACATGCATAATTTTCGGAGTGAGTGTGATGTTTGCAACAGGTGCGGGGGCATTCATAGGAGAAAAGTTAGGACAAAAGAAAATAAAAGATGCCAGTGAAATATTCAGTTCGATTTGTATATTATTATTAATTTTTTCTATTATTTTTAGTATATTTGGAATAGTTTTTATTAAAAAAATAAGTTTAATTATGGGTGCTACCCCAAAATTGGTAGGATATGTAATTCCGTATGCTGCAATGGTATTTTTGGGTACTGTCCCCATGAGTTTCAAGTTGTTTTTTGAGTATGTAGTACGAAATGATGGAAATCCAAAAATAGGATTGTGGATGTCTTTTATTGGCCTTGTGTTAAATATAATATTAGATTACGTTTTTGTTAAAATATTTAATTTGGGTATTTTGGGAACTGGACTGGGCACTTTTTTTGCAATTAGTATAAGCGCGCTGATTGGTTTAGTTTATTTTCTTAAATATAGCAATATTAAGTTTTGCAGACCGAAATTTAATTTTAAAATTTTTATAAAATCATGTGCAAATGGTAGTAGTGAATTATTAACAGAACTTTCTACTGGAATTATAACTTTTTTATTCAATATGATCACCGTTAAGTATTTTGGTGAAGATGGAGTAGTTGCAGTTACTGTTATTATGTATGTTTATTATTTTTTTTCGTCGTTTCATGTCGGTATAGCTGTTGGTACTGCGCCGATAATAAGTTATTGTGTGGGGTCTAAAAATTATAGCAAAATAAAAGAAACGTTAAGATATAGTTTTATTACTATAATTATTACGTCTATTGTTATGACGTGTGTGTCTTATCTTGGCGCTTCTAATATTACTAGTATATTTGTTTCTGATAACAATATATTTAATATTGTGTTATATGGGCTCAAAATTTTTAGTTTTGTGTTTTTGTTTATTGGTATGAATGTGTTTTTGTCAAGTTATTTTACAGCACTAGGAAACGGCGTAATATCAGTAGTTATCTCTTCTTTGAGATCTTTGATTTTAGTAATTTTGTTTATTTTAACTTTACCAAGTATATTAGGTATCACAGGAATTTGGTTAACAATGCCACTAGCTGAAGCGTGCACTATTATAATAGCATTGATATTATACTTTAAATTCGGTAACAGTTACATAAAAAGTAATAAAGATTAGGTATTGTTTTCGATTTTTGCTTCTATTATTTTAATTTTTGAGCTTGGAATATTTGTTTGACTGGTAACTATATCTTTAATGATTATAATAGAATTTTCATTAATAGTGCCAGGGTTTACTATAATGTTACATTCATTGTTGTTAATAATAGCCAAACATTCTGTAAAGTTTTTAGATTTTATTAAATTTTCTATATTTGATTCTGACTGGATATTTTTTAATAGATTGTCCAGATCTTTTGTTATTTTTTCTTTAATTTCTGGGTTTAAATTGTTAGTATTTACAAGTGATTTTAATTTTTCTTGAGATTCGTCACGTGCTTTTTGACGGTTAATTTGAGCTTCAGCAAAATATTTTTTTATATTATTTGAACTTAATTTATCAGAAACGTTAGAACTATTTACATATTTAGCTTCACCGAGTTCTTCTGTAGAATTTAGCATATTTGTAACTTTTAAATTTTTACTGTCAGAGAACTGCCAATTTAAATATACAGCTGCACTTAAAGCTACTACTAAAGAAGCTAAAATTAGTTGACGTTTATGAAATTTCATTTTAATTCCTCCGGATTTTTATTATTTTTATCTAAAAAATTAATTTGATTTGGTAACACATACATGTGTTGAGTTTATGTTAAGAACAGTAGTAACAGCGTCAACTATTCTATTTTTTACTAAAATATCATCGCCTCCTGGACAAATTATTACAACTCCTTTGACTTTTGGTTCAATTTCAGTTAATATTACAGCTTTTTCTGAACCATTTGAGTCTTTTATCGTCATAAATTTTTTTTCACAATCATCAGTTTCTTTTTTTCTGGTAATTTCGCCGTTTGATTTGTCTTCAGAAGCGAGTTTATTAATCTTTTCTTCAGTAGCATAGATAATTTCCGGACTATTTTCAAAAGTAATTAGAATTTTCGATTTGCCAGCTCCATGAATATTAGATATAATTTTTTCTAAATTTTGTTCAAGTTGCACA
>CAYYWE010000024.1:0-8533 GCA_964475315.1 uncultured Eubacteriales bacterium | reverse complement strand
GCATAGTTAATATCGGGATTTGAGTCACAGAACCAGCATGATTTTTTATTATTCAGCACGTTCATATAAAGAAGCAAAATCAGAATACAAATACCCTGGAAAACCTTTCCTACCTGGTATCTCACCTTTAGAAGAGCTAAATTCTCTTAAAGCTTCTGCATACGAAGTCATATCTGTCATAATTACCAAAACATGCATATCTAAATCAAAAGCTAAATACTCCGCAGCAGTTAAAGCACATCTAGGCGTTAATATTCTCTCTACAATCGGATCATTAGATAAATTTAAATACATTACGACTTTTTCGCTCATACCCGTTTTATCAAATTCTCTTCTAAAATATTCCGCTACATCATTTTTGACTCCCATAGCCGCAAACACTACAGCCAAATTATTATTTTCACCATTATTATCTATAATTTTAGCTTGTCTTGCTATTTGTATAGCTAATTCATTGTGTTTCATACCGGAACCAGAAAATATAGGTAATTTTTGCCCTCTAATTAAAGTAGACAAAACATCTATAGAAGAAATTCCCGTGTTAATATAATTTTTTGGGTATACTCTAGATATAGGATTTATAGCTATACCATTTATATTTCGTTTTTTTTGCGCAAATACAGGCCCTAAATTATCTATAGGCTCTCCAGCCCCATTAAATACTCTTCCTAAAATTTCAGGAGACAAAGAAATTTCCATTGGTTTGCCAGTTAACCTTACACTAGTATTATTTAAAGCCATAGAGCTGGTCCCTTGAAAAACTTGTACTACTATTTTATCTCCTAAAATTTGTACTATTCTTCCACGTCTATATATATTATTACTCAATTTTATATCCACAATTTCTTCATATGAAGCGTCTTGTATGCCTTCTAATATTATTAAAGACCCACTTATTTCTTTTAGTCCAGTATAATTTATTATCATAAATATAATCTCCTAAAATTAATTTTTAAATTTTTCCGTTCACTACTTTATTTAAAATATCATCTATTTCATATCTATAATTATCTATTTGGTCAAGGTTATTATTAGGAACATCATATTTAATTCTAGCTATTCTATCAAATATTCCAGATTTTATTACCCCAGATATAGGCATAGAAGTCGCTATTAACTGTCTAACTCTTCTATTTAAATATAATATTATTTTCATCATGCGTTTTTGTTTTTCTAACGGAACAAAAGTATCTTCCTTGTGAAAAGCATTTTGCTGTAAAAAACCAATTCTAATTAATTTTGCTATTTCTATTATTAATTTTTGGTCATCTGGTAATACATCTGCTCCAACTAATTTTACTATTTCCATTAGTTTATTCTCTTCACTCAATATAGAACATATTTTTTTTCTATATTTTATAAAAGAATCCCCAAAATGTTTAACATACCAACTATCTAGATCTACAAAATATTCACTATAACTATTTATCCAGTTTATAGCCGGATAATGTCTTGCATACGCAAGAGACTTATCTAGCGCCCAAAAACATCGTACAAATCTTTTTGTATTTTGAGTGACAGGTTCAGAAAAATCGGAACCCTGCGGAGAAACAGCCCCTATAATACTTACAGATCCTTCTGGTCCACCTAGACATTCTACCCTACCTGCTCTTTCATAAAATTCTGCCAATCTAGACGGCAAATACGATGGGAATCCCTCTTCTGCTGGCATTTCTTCTAGTCTACCTGAAATTTCTCTTAAAGCCTCTGCCCACCTCGAAGTAGAATCAGCCATTATAGCTACATCATAACCCATATCTCTATAATACTCAGCTATAGTAATCCCCGTATATATACTAGCTTCCCGCGCTGCAACTGGCATATTAGAAGTATTAGCTATTAAAACAGTTCTTTCCATCATAGCTTTACCAGATTTTGGGTCTATTAATTTTGAAAATTCGTCTACTACCTGACTCATTTCATTTCCGCGTTCCCCACACCCTACATAAACTATAATATCAGCATCACACCATTTTGCTAACTGATGCTGAGTCATAGTCTTACCTGTTCCAAATCCACCTGGTACCGCTGCCACTCCACCTTTAGCTATCGGAAACAAAGTGTCTATTATTCTTTGCCCTGTAATTAACGGCATATTATTTGGTAACCTAGTTTTAACAGGTCTTGGTGTCCTAATAGGCCACTCTTGACATAAACTTAAATTATAAATATCATTATTTTCTAATTTTAATTTTACTATAATATCATGTATTTTATATTTATTATTTTCTCGTACTTCTACTACTTCTCCGGAAATCCCATATGGTAACATACACTTATGCATAATAACATTAGACTCTTCACACATAGCATAAACTGTACCCTGGGATATTATATCTCCTACTTGCACTAATATTTTTGTATCCCACAATTTATTTTCATCTAAAGACTTTACAGAACTTCCTCTAGATATAAATACTCCATTGTTTTTTTCTATTTCTTTCAACGGTCTCTCTATACCATCAAAAATATTATTTAATAATCCCGGCCCCAACAGAACTTTCATTGGCCCACTGGTACCTACCACAATATCGCCAGGTTTTAAACCAGTAGTTTCTTCATAAACCTGTATAGTAATAATATCATCTGATATTTTTATCACTTCGCCTATTAATTTTTCTTGCCCTACATACACCATTTCCATCATAGAAAAAAAACTAGAAAAATTATTATTGTTTTTTTTATTTTTTACTGTAACAACAGGTCCATTTATTCCGTATATCACGTCTTCCATAAAATAACCTCTTATACATAAAATTTTTTAATTTTTATTAAATTTTATTATACTAATAAAACTCCGAAATTTTCGTAAGCCCAATTTTTTTGTTCTTTTAATCTAGAATCCAGACTGTCATCTATTATTATTTTTTTATCAATACTATACAATATTATTCCGCCTATATTAATATCATCTGTGACTTCTATTTCTAAATTACTAATATTATTAAAATATTTTTTTATCATACTCTCAAATTTAATATCCTGAGCTTTAATCAGTATTTTTATATTATTATAATTATTATTTAATTTTAACATTTCAGAAATTTCTTCACAAGATTTTTCAAAAAAAATTTCATATTTTTTACTATTACAAAATTCACACAATTTTTTGTAACATTCACTAAACATGTCTTTCATAATTTCTTTTCTTTTTTGAGAAACTTTCTTTCGTTCTTCTAATTCTTTGTGTGAAATTTCTATAGACACTTCGTTTTCTAAATTTATAATCTCTTTTTTTATCATATTTTTTGAATCTTCTAATATTTCGTTTTCTAGTTTTTTTTGTGAAATTTGTTCTTGAGCTTTTATTTCATCTACTATTTTAGACTTTTGTCTTTTTGCGTACTTATCTATTACATTAAGAAAATTATTTGCTTTGTAACTCTTACGCAAAATTTTCTCACCTCTTATATATTTTTATGTATTTAATTTATATCAAATTTTAAGACCTATAGCTTCATTAATATATCTAGTAATAGACTTTTTTCTATCACCTTTAGATTTACTATCCGGAATTTCTACTATCAAAGGCTTATGGTACTTAGATTTTAAGTCATAAATTAAATTCTCACATATTCTCGCTACGCCTTCTGTTATTAAAACTATAGCTACATCTTCTAAATTCATACATTCTATTAATATTTTTTCTATTTCATTTTTATCATCTGATACTAATCTTCCAGCTATCCCAGCAAGTCTCATACCTACTATAGTATCCGTGTCATTACTTATTAACTCAAACCTCATAATTTTTCACCTATTTTTCATTTTTATTATAATTTAAGTTTATCAAGTTGACCAAATATCAAAATAGAAACTAACAAACCATACAACGCTATACCCTCACCCAAAGCGACAAATATCAAAGCTTTACCAAACGCTTTTGGATCTTCTGAAGTTGCTGCAATAGCCGCCGGTGCTGCTGATGCCACTGCCAATCCCCCACCAATACCTGACAAGCCAGTAACTAGTGCCGCTGCTAGTAGTCCTATACCAAAAGCTAAACTAGAACCATTACTATTTTCACTATTATTTTCTTTTGAGCTTACAACATTATTACTTACACTACTATCATTTGAATTATTATTATTACTTGCACTTACATTTGAAACACATATTATCAAACTACTTAACATAACTAAACCAACTGAACATATTTGTACCAATAGAGCTTTTTTCTTGTTTAATCCCTTTTTGACCATTTTTACAGCTACTACAGAAACTAAAACTATAAATAACACCGGTAATATAAATAATAAATTATGCATAATTAATTCCTCCAAATTTTATTTTTATATATTTTTTAAAATTTTTTTAATTTTAATTTTCTTGTGTGATTTTTACTGGACTATACGCTCTTCCCTGTCCTTCAAAAAACCTACTGAACATCTCGTAAAATTCTAATCTCAAGACTTGTATTCCAGCTAAAAGAGCTTCTAATGCTATCACAAAAATATTTCCAAATATTAATACTATTACATATCCCGTACCAGTAAACATTTCAGCTATAGAAAAAACTACCATCATCATACCTGCATGTACTAATACAAAAGACCCTACTCTCAAAAAAGACATAGTATTCGTCACGTAACTCAAAATTACTTCAAATAATTCAAAAAAATTCTGTGATATAAAATCTCCCCAACTATCAGGTTTCCAATCAGATCTTTTTTCTAGTAATTTAATTAATATTTCTTTAAACATAATACATACTAACGGTATAATCAAAAATAATATTACATAAAATATATTAACAAAATTTAATTTAAATATTAAATTATTTAATAACATAAATATTACCGAAATATAAAACACTAATCCTGATACACCATTTGGACTAAACAAAGCTTCTCCATATTCCCGTTTTTTTATTAAAGAAACTATTCCCAACATCATAGAAATTACTAATAATAATATCCCTATACCTACAGCTATATATATTATTAAACTAGAAGCCGACGGACTCATTACATCTATTAATTTATCTTCTAAACCTAAAATATTTTTATAAAAACCATCTAGAGCATGTTCAAAACCAAACACAGAACCAAATATTAATCCAAATATACTAGAACTTATCCCACACGGAATTAATATCTTACCTAATTTCATATTTTTAAATTTCCACATTAACCAGCCTACTATAGAAACTACTATTCCTTGTCCTAAATCTGCAAACATAATTCCAAATAACATCATATAAGTAATAGCTACAAATGGCGTAGGATCTAATTCATTATAACTTGGCATACCATAAGTACTTACAAAAAATTCAAAAAATTCAAATATTCTTTTATTTTTCAACTTAACCGGTGGAGAATTATTTATTAAATTTTTTCCAGATTCTAAACTATATTCTAAATCTCCAATTTTATCTAAAATTTTCTTAAAATCTCGAATATTATCTTTTGGCACCCAACCTACTAATATAAAACTTTCGTTATATCTCATAGCATATAATTTTATTTCAAAATAAGTATTTAACTCTTTTAATTTATTATAGACCATCATACACTTATCTTTTTGACTGTACCAAAATTCAGATATCTCTCGCTCTATTAAATTTATTTTTTTGTATAATTCACTAGATAACATTCTCAATTCTGAAGCCGTATTATACGGACTCTTATCACTAGATTCCAAAAATGTTTCTTCAAAATGCATACTAGAAAAAATTCTATTTATTTCATCTTGATCTTCAATATTAGTAAAATACAATCCCCATTGATAATATTTATCTAGATCATACTCAAAAAATATTAAACTAATACCTTGTTCTTGAGATTTTTTAGTAATTTCATCAAATCTAGAATAATATTCTCTGGGAATTTTTCCAAAGTGTGCTGTAACATACTCACAAGATAATATATCTTGTAAACTTTTATCTAAACCATAATAATGTCTTAATTTTTCTAATTCATTTCTATTTTTTTCTATTTTTGCATACAACTCTCTTTTACTATCTATTAAATTTTCTACTGTACTCGAAATATAATTAACATATTTAAAAATTCTATTATTAGACATCTGAATTTTATTATTTTTTTTACTATTAATATCTATACTCATATCTTCAGGCTTTGCCCCAAATGAATATATAGTATTTTTTAATTTTACTAAATAATTTGTATACGGATTTTCTTCTAATATACTACTAAAATTATCCATACTAGAATAAAAATTAGAAATATTGTCCGGCTGAAATACACCTGATTCCCCACAAGTATTTATTAAATCATCTAATTTTGACATAGAACCTATTATACTTATACAATCCATCTCGCAAATAGCCATTTTATATACCGCCTTTCATGTTTTTTGTATAATTTTTATTTTATTAACATTTTTTTTATTTCATCTGGCGACAAATTGTATTTTACTCCCTCTATTATATTAATAATATTAAAAGTTTCTATCTCTTTTAAAAATATATAAGAAATTAACACTATAGACGGACACACAGAAAATCTTATATTATGCTTACACCAATTATATCTCATATTAATCGGCACCTTATCTATTATATCTAAGTTTTTCGAAAACCACCTTTTTCCTATTCTAGTACTCTTCATATTTTCCATCATTTCTTTATTACTACCAGAATCTATAAACATACCTAATTTTTCTCTACTTAATTCCCCACCTTCTAATAATACATTATTCATATATTCAGAACTTAATTTATAATACTTTTTCATTCGTACTATCCTAATTAAATTACTTAAATCTATATATAAATTAAAAAAACTTTTTAACTTGTTTTTATAACCATTACTCACATATTTATCTATTATTTTAAATACTATCTTATGCGAATAATTGTACAAAGCCGTTTCTATACCTGTTATATTTAAATTACTAACTTTATTATCTTCTGGCCTAAATTTTTTTAATATTTCATAATACCTAGACTTTTTTATTATTTTTAAAAAATCATCATAACTTTTTATATTACTTAAATCTTTTAAATTAATTTTAGTATGTTCATAAAAAAATTCCGGAACTATAAATCTAAAATTACTAGTTTTATTTGCCATCATAAATATTAAACTGTGCATAAATAATTCAATTTCTACTCTAGAAATCAAATATTCATAAAAATGTTCGCCCACAGAAATATCGTATCGAGCCAATAATTCAAAATCTACAAATAATTTTAATCTCAAGCTCGACTCCAACTCTGCGCGGTGAACATTATTTTCGTTTATATTTACTAGTACATCAGAATAGTTAGTCTTTCTTTTTAAATAACCAGCTATATCCGGAACATTTCGACAAGACAGTAATTCATCATAATTTTTATCAGAAATTCTTTTGCCATACATCGCCCGAGCTTTCGATAAAACAGCATTAGAAGCATACGAAAATATCATCTCTACTCACACTCCTTTATCATTCTCCTATATTATCCGTCGCACGTTTAATAATAACACTTACCCAATTTTCTTTATTATCTTTATACAATTTCTCTATTTTTTGTACTTTTTTTTTATATGTCCCTTCTATAGCAGCTAATTTAACAAAAGATTTCACCTTTTCTATTTTTTTTCTTTCTTCTATTTTTTTTTTGGCATTTTCTATGCTCTCACGTTTTTTCTCTTCTTTTAATACACTTAATTTTTGCTCTGAATCAAGCTTCAACTTTTTTAATTTCGCCATTTCATCACGCGACTGTCTGTCCATTTCTAATATTCTGCCAATCATATCTTCCATATAAATCAACGACCCCCTGAGTTTTATTTATACTCTGCTTCATACTAATAACTTATACTATAACTTTCAAAATTGTCAAGTTAAACAAAAATTTAATTTTTTATTATTAAATTTAACATTTTAAATACCATACAATACTTATCTACTTTTAAACTTTATTTTTATGTATTCTTATTCATAAAATTTTAGACAACAAAAATTACAAAAAATTCATTTATCATAAAAAAATAAAATATACTTTTAACAATCCACTAACTTTGTTATTGCTTTTCATACATATTTTTTCAAAAATCTTATTAAAGAATATTTTCAATTTTTAACTTTTGTACATTACTTCTCTAATTTCTCGCATAATCGAAAAAGATCCAAACACTACTAAAACATCTGGATCAGAAATATTTTTTAATACATTTTTAATATTATTAACTTCATAGCAAGGAATCACTTCTGGAAAGTACAATCTAGCTACTTTAGACAAATCTTCAACATTCATAGCCCTATCAGAATTAGATTGTATAGTTACAACTTTATCAAAACATTGTGACAGTTTACTTAAAATATTATTTACATCTTTATCTTTAAATACGCCTAATATAGCTATATTTTTTGTGTTTTTTAAGTTATTTTTAATAAATAGCTTTAATTTTTCTGCTCCAGCAGCATTATGTACAGCATCAAGAATTACTAATGGTTTCGTATTTATAATTTGCATTCTACATGGAACACATATTCTTTCTAAACTATTCTTAACATTTTGTTCAGAAACAGGAAATACATTAAATATTTCTTCAAGTACAGTTAAAGTTGTACATATATTTTC
>CAYYWE010000023.1:0-8614 GCA_964475315.1 uncultured Eubacteriales bacterium | reverse complement strand
TTTATTTAAAAAATATTTAAGTAAACATGTGAAAATAAAAGCTTCTGGTGGGATACAAAACATACAAGATGCACAAAAATTTATAGAAGCTGGTGCAGATAGATTGGGCACTAGCAAAATTATTAAAAATCTTGAACAAAAATAAATAAAATATATCAAAAAAATTATTTAAGGAGTATAATTTATGCGCGCTTATGATATAATAGCCAAGAAAAGAGATGGCGAGGTTTTAACTGAACCGGAAATTAAATTTATGATAAATGGTTATGTCAATGGTTCAATTCCGGATTACCAGATGGCGGCATTTTTGATGGCAATTTATTTGAAGGACATGACTGAGGAAGAGTACTGTAATTTAACTAAAATTATGTTAAATTCTGGTGAAACAATAGATTTATCTGGTATAAGTGGGATTAAAGTTGATAAACATAGCACAGGTGGTGTAGGAGATAAGATTACTTTGATTGTCGCGCCAGTCGTTGCTGCATGTGGTGTAAAGGTTGCGAAAATGTCTGGTCGTGGGCTTGGTCACACGGGTGGTACTATTGATAAGCTTGAATCTATTAGAAATTTTAAAGTTGAGTTAAATAAAGATGAATTTTTTGATATAGTAAATAGTGTTGGCTGTTGTGTTGTAGGTCAGACTGGGAATTTGGTGCCAGCTGATAAGAAAATTTATGCGCTCCGTGATGTTACAGCGACTATTGAGAGTATACCATTGATTGCTTCAAGTATTATGAGCAAGAAGCTTGCGTCTGGTGCGGACTGTATTCTTTTAGATGTCAAAGTAGGTGATGGTGCTTTCATGAAAAGTATCGATCAGGCTACGGAGTTGTCTATAGCAATGGTAAAAATAGGCAAAAAATTAGGTAAAAAAGTTGAAGCAGTGATCACAAATATGGATCAACCATTAGGATATGCTATAGGGAATACTTTGGAAGTGTTAGAATCTTATGAAGTTTTGAAGAACTTTTGCCCAGAAGATTTAAAAGAAGTTTCGAATTATGTAGCTGCCAGAATGTTATATATGGCAAATTATGGAACTTTTAAAGAATGTTTAAATAAAGTTGAAGAAGTATTAAAAAATGGATCAGCTTTACAGAAATTTAAAGATATGATAACAGCTCAAGGTGGAGATGTTTCTGTTTTTGAAGAATTAAATATAAATAATTTTAGCAATAATCAACAAAAATATACATGTTATTCTGAAAATTCTGGTTATATCAGCGCTATAAAAGCGAGTCAAGTCGGCACTGCTGCTATGATTTTGGGTGCTGGTAGACAGAAAAAGGAAGATACTATAGATTACGATTCAGGAATAATTTTAGGCAAAAAGGTCGGAGATAAGGTTGAAAAAGGAGAAATTTTAGGTACTTTGTATTCTAAAGATATAAATAAATGCAAACTTGCTGAGAATATTTTTAAGCAAAGTTTTGTTATAAACAGTGTAAAACCTGAGAAAACAGATTTTGTTTATAAAATCATAACAGAAGAAAACATATAATTTAAATTATATTCAACAAAGAAGCTGAAAGAATTTGGAAAGTAATCAAGAAAATATTAAAAATTTAATAAATAAGTACAAAAAAGAAATAGAACATCATAACAAAAAATATTATGAAGATGATGATCCAGAAATTGAAGATTATGAATATGATATGTTAATAAAAAAATTACGTGAATTAGAAGTTAAATATCCAGAATTTGTTGACAACGAGATTAATAGCAAAATAGGCGGGAATATAAATAAAAAATTCTCACCTGTTTATCATGATATTAAAATGGAAAGTTTACATGATTCTTTTTCTAAAGAAGAGTTAATAAATTTTGATAAAAAAATTAAAAATATAATAAAAAAAGAATTTGATTATGTTGTCGAACCTAAAATAGATGGCTTATCTGTTTCTATTGAATATGTTAACGGAATTCTAACGCGTGCTTCGACTAGAGGTAATGGATTAGTCGGTGAAGACATTACTGAAAATATACTGACTATAGACAGTTTGCCTAAAAAATTAAGCTTAAATATAGATTTTTTAGAAGTTCGTGCTGAAGTTTATATGTCTAAAAGTAATTTTCTGGAACTTAGAAATTATCAAGAGTCCGAAGGTTTGAAAATTTTTAAAAATCCTAGAAATGCCGCTGCTGGTTCTTTAAGACAAAAAGATTCTAAAATTACTAAATCTCGAAAACTTGACATTTTTGTGTTTAATATACAAAAAATTCAAGATAAAAATGACATTTTTTTTAAAACTCACAAGGAATCTTTGGATTTTTTAAATGAATTAGGTTTACCAGTTATTGAGTTTTATGATTTGTGTCAAAATATTGATGAAGTGTTAAAAAAAATAGATTATATACGCAAAGTTAAAAATAAATTTAGTTTTCAAATAGATGGTGCAGTGGTTAAGTTAAATAATTTAGAATATAGAGAGATTTTGGGTAGCACGGCAAAGTTTCCTAGATGGGCCGAAGCATATAAATATCCGCCTGAAGAATGCGAAACTATTTTGAAAGACATAGAATTTAACGTAGGGCGCACTGGTATAGTTTCACCGATTGGAATTTTGGAGCCAGTGTTGATTTCTGGGAGTACGGTCTCAAGAGTTTCGTTGCATAATTATGATTTTATAACAGAAAAAAATTTAAAAATTGGTGATACTGTACTAATTCGTAAAGCTGGAGAGATAATTCCAGAAATTATAAAAGTCACAAAAACTAGTAATAATTCACAAAAATTTAAAATTCCTAGTATATGTCCGTTTTGTAGTTCTGAGCTCAAAAAATCTGATGAAGAAGTTGCTATAAGGTGCATAAATACTGATTGTCCGAGACAGTTATTAAATAATATTATTCATTTTGTTTCTAAAAATGCTATGAATATTGACGGTCTGGGTGAAGTTTTAATAACAAAATTAATTAATAATAATATAATTAAATCTTCTATAGATTTATATAAATTACAAACACAAGATCTTGAAAATATCGAACGAATGGGTAAAAAGTCTTCAGAAAATATTATAAATTCAATAAAACAATCTAAAAATAATACATTAGATAAATTTTTGTTTGCCCTTGGAATCAGATTTGTAGGGCAAAAAGCAGCTAGACTAATTTCAGAAAAATTCAAAAATATAGACAAAATTCTTGATTTAAATATTGAAGAGTTGTGCACTATAGATGGTATTGGTGAAGTTACTGCTCAAAGTCTTGTGAATTATTTTTCTGTTCAAGAAAATAGAATATTGGTACAAAAATTTAAGAATTTAGGAATAAATTTAGTTTTAAATAAACAAGAAAATCAAAACAATTTTTTGGCTGGTATGGCTTTTGTTTTGACTGGTACCCTCAAAAATTATACTCGCGATGAGGCCAAAGCCTTAATTTTAAGTCTTGGTGGAAAGGTCACTTCAAGCGTTTCTAAAAAGACTTCTTACGTATTGGCCGGTGAAGAGCCCGGCAGCAAGCTCACAAAAGCCCGTGAATTAGGTGTTAAAATACTTAACGAAAATGAGTTTGTAAAAATTATACAAAATAATATTTAATTTTGAATAAAATAGTTTATTTCAAAATTTTCTAAGTTTCTATATTTTCCGGGTTTTAAATTTTCTAGTTTTAAGTTACCTATAGCTATTCGTTTTAGTCTGGAAATTTCAAGATTAACTTGTTCGCACATTTTTCTTATTTGTCTATTGAGCCCCTGTTTGATTGTAAATTCTAAGACTGTTCTGTTTTGTTCAAGTTCTATAATTTTTATTTTTGCAGGTTCTATAATTTTGTTATCTATTTTTGATATAGCTCTTAGTTTTAGTAATTGTGAGTTCGTAATATGTGATTTAACAGTAACTCTGTAAGTTTTTAATATATTTTTTGATGGATGCATAATTTTATTAGCAAAATTTCCGTCGTTGGTCATTAGTAATAGACCTTCAGAATTTTTATCGAGTCTACCAACAGGATAAATTCTTGAGTTAATATTTTGAATCAAATCTAGTACACATTTTCGACCATATTCATCATTTAAAGTTGTAACATAACCGCGAGGCTTGTTAATCATAATATAAATCTTTTTTAGTTCAGATATAAATATTTTTTTGTTATTTATTAATATAATATCACTGGGAGAAACTCGCATACCTAATTTTCCTAAATGTCCGTTCACTTTGACTTTATTTTGTGCTATTAGTTCTTGGCATTTTCTTCTTGAGTTGACACCACAACTAGCTAAATATTTTTGAAGTACTATTTTGTTTTCGTTATTTTTTTGCATTTATGTATCTCCTAAATTTACCAATTTTATTTCTAAAATCTTCAAAATTTTATTTAAAACTACAATTTTACTAAATTAAAAAACTTTTAAACAAATTATGTATTGAAAAAAATAAATTTTGTTTATATATTAATATATCATGTACTGGATGGTTTGTCTGCAGATTTTAGTATCAACAAAGCATATGGTATAGAATTTATATTTTAATTTGTAAGAATATCGCGGGGGTTGTTTTTTAGTGAACAAGACAGATTTGATAACAAAAATTTCTGAAAAGAGTGAACTTTCCAAAAAAGATTCAGAAAAAGCTTTAAATGGATTTATTGATTCAATTACAGAAGCACTTCAGGCTGGTGATAAAATACAGTTGATCGGTTTTGGAACTTTTGAAACTCGTAAACGTGAAGCCAGGACTGGAAGATCTCCTAAAACTGGAGAAGCTATAGATATTCCGGCATGTATTTCTCCGGCTTTCAAAGCAGGCAAGTCTCTAAAAGATGCTGTTAACGTAAGTATTTAGTCCCGAGTTTGTTTATGTGATAATTTAATGAAATTATTTTTTGTATTAAGTACAATGTGTATAATTAATTGTTTGTATATGAATAAATATGTAAAGTAAAACAAAAATGTCCTAGCTAGAACACTGGGACATAATTTTTATGACGAAAACAGCTAACAAAAAACAACTACCTCAGGCGCTCAATTTTTTTAACCTATCAAAACTGGTACGCCAGGAGGGATTCGAACCCCCGACCTCTTGGTTCGTAGCCAAACACTCTATCCAGCTGAGCTACTGGCGCACTTCTAACAGCTTTCCAAATATTATTATATAATATCATACAAAATTAAGTCAAGAATGAATTTGAAATTTTAAAAGTATTTAATTCTAAATTAATAAAAATGTTTAAATATAAGAAATTAAAAAGATACTTGACAGAATTTGAATGTAGTGCTATGATACGAATACGTATTTTAAATTTTTCTTATTTTGAGAGGTGTTTTTTATGATTAATCTAGACGAAAGTTTGATTAATGCTTTGCAGAACATAGGGGCTGATAAAGCAATTAGCGACAAATTTAAATCTGGTAGTAAAAAAGATGTGTATGATATGCTCACAGAGAATGGATATAAGGGCAGTGCACAGGAACTCGAAAATACATTAAATAATATTAAGAAAGAAATTGGTGATTTATTAATGCAAAAAAAATCTGATGTGGATTTAGTCGGCGTAGCTGGCGGAAAAGGTGCAGATTATTTTAAAAAGGGTCTGGCTTTAGGTTTAACCGCTCTTAGTGTGGGTGGTACTGTACAACCTGGTGCTTTTGCTACTGAAGCTAAACCAGCTGCAGGAAAATCTTTTAGCGAAAAAGCTAAAGGTTTTTTTGGTAATGCTAAAGAGGGAATTTCAAATTTTGTTGAAAATCATCCAGGTGCGGCATTGCTGTCAGCACTGTTTGTTACAGGCACCTTTTCTAGTGTGTTAGCCTGGGGTCTAACAAGAAATTATTACAATAAACCTCAAACTGTAACTCAAATTAAACAAGACATCGCTGGTCATAAAGCTTCGCTTTTGAACAGTTGTTCTGTTGTCGGTATGAATAGGGATAGTTTGATTAAGGTATTTGATGTTTTTGAATCTAGCGTGAGTGAATCGTTTGAAAATTTACGGTTTGATAAAGATGCTAATGTTGATAATAATTTCAAAGTTAATGCAATAGATGATTTTAAAAAAATGTTTGGAACTGCTATTACTGATGCTAATGGCGCGTTCAACTGGTTAACAAAAGTTAAAGGAAGTAGTGGTGATGACTTGGAAGCGTACATCACTGCTATTGATCTTGCAGTTAACACATTTGATGCCAATGTAAGAGATTCACTTGTAAAGTTAGACGACAAACAGCGTAGTTTTTTATCTGCTGCTTTGGATTATGTTAGATCGACAGTTTTTCTTAAAAAGCTTGGCGTTGGAAGTAATAAAATTAACGGTATTAATGCTGCTAAGGAAGTGATTGGAAACTTGTTGTCAGGTATCCAGAATACGCTTATTTCTGGGGACAATGAAACAAGCTTCGATTATGATGACACTACTCCAGATGAAGGTAAATCTGGCATGTACACAGCTGTAGTTAGAATGATCTGTGAAAAATTTGAGGAGATTTTAAAGAATATTTTCGGTGACGTAGATAGTGCATTAAACAGCAGCGATAAAATCAGAGATACGATGGTTGCTTTGAAGTATTATGAAGACCATGCTATCAGTGTCAATGAAGGTGGCAAATTTAAATTTGTGGATCTTAGCACTACAAACTCTGATAGTACGTTGAAATGTGCTTATTGTAGTGTAAAATCAGGCACAAAACTCGGAGAAGCAGCCTCCGGCATCGTAAGGAATTTGTATGTTAGTAAAACTGATTTAGCAGGGTTTATCGATGTAATTCTTAATGCACTTAAAGGTGCTAATTTAGCACCTGATACTGAGGGTAAAGCTGCAAAATATGCTGTTATCGCGAACTTTCAAAAGTTTAAATCAGTGAAAGAGTTACAGGATGAGAAAGATGAGAAAAAGGCAAATGATGCCGTGGGTATAATCAGTGGCAAATTTGTCAAACTTGACAAAGAATTAAAGGAAGCAATTGGATACGACGTTAAAGAGCCACAGATGTTTGCAAAAGGAGCAGATGCTAACACTAAAAGAACGAAAGTGAAAGAAACTGCAACTGTGAAATGCGTTTCTGGCTTAACTCTTGGTTCTTTGGGTCTCGATGGTATAATTACGGCCGCCTCTTTCAACGCCGTAAAGGACAAATTTAATGCTAGTATTGATGTTGCTGAGACCTCCGCCGCTATTGTCGCTGCTGTAAAAGTCTTTGTTACTGATGTTATTGGTTTGTTTGGCAACGCTGCTAATTTCGAACAGGGCTATTCAGCGTTACAAGGTAAAATTTCAGCGCAACTTACGAATGGTAAACAGGGCATTTTTGCAGAAAATTATGGTGATAGTATTGATGCTGTTGTTGGTGGCAAAGAGCTTGTTAAGCAAGCTGAATAATCTTAGTATAATTTTTTTAGGTGTTCCTAGACACCACAGAATAAAAGTAATTGAAGTCGTTGGAGCAGAGGCTCTGGCGACTTTTTAATTTGATAAGCATAACTTGAATACTAAATAAGTAATTATTATAATATAGTGTTAAGTATAAAACTAAAGGGTATTATAAAATATACGGAGTGTGAAAATTTTTGTCTAAGGGAATAAACATAAGAATGCAGAGACGTTCTATGGTGGTATTAGTAGTACTGGTATTTTTAGGATTTCCGATGTTAATTTTCAGGCTCGTAAATTTACAAATAATTCAGGGCGAATATTTACAAAAAATGGCTATGGAACAACAGTTAAGCGATACGAAAATTAATCCCAGACGTGGTAGCATTTATGATAGAAATATGAATATATTAGCTCAAAGTGCTAGTGTCTGGACTGTAGTTCTAGAGCCGGCATATATAGATAGCGACGAAAAAAGGGAATTAATTTGTACAGGTATGAGCGAAATATTAGATATAAATAAAGAGAGATTATTAGAACTGTCTAGAAAGAAATCGTGTTATAATATTATAAAAAAGAAAGTCGAAAGTGATACAAAAGATAAGATTATAGAATTTAAAAATAGTAATAAAATTACAAGTGGATTAAGATTAATAGAAGATTACAAAAGATATTATCCGTTGAAGGATTTCGCAGCGTCTGTATTGGGGTTTGTTGGTTCAGATAGTCAAGGACTTGCCGGAATAGAAGCATATTATGAAAAAGATTTAAGCGGACAGCCGGGGAGAATATTAACTGCTAGAAATGCCATAGGAAAAGAGATGCCATTTGAATACGAACAGCTTGTTGACTCTGTTCCAGGACATAATTTAAAATTATGTATAGACGAAAATATTCAAAAATTTATGGAAAAAGCACTAGAAGAAGGTATAAAAACTCATAATGTAAAAAACAGAGCAACGGCTATTGCTATGGATGTAAATACGGGTGAAATACTAGGTATGGCAGTAAAACAAGATTTTGACCCTAATAATCCGTTTGAAATATTAGATCCAGAATTGGAAGAAAACATAAAATTATTGTCTGAAGAAGATCAAAAAAAAGCTCGTAGTGAAGCTTTAAGTTATCAGTGGAGAAATAAAGCTATAAGTGACACTTATTATCCGGGCTCGGTATTCAAAATGATCACGGCTGCTATGGGATTTGAGCTAGACGTCGTAACAGAAAGTTCAAGCTTTAATTGTACTGGTTCTATAAAGCCTATAGAAAAAGCACGTGCTATAGGATGTCATAAAAGAACTGG
>CAYYWE010000022.1:0-8661 GCA_964475315.1 uncultured Eubacteriales bacterium | reverse complement strand
TTAGAATTATCAGGTGGTGTAATATTATGACTTTAAATTCAAATAGAAGTTTTTTTAATAAGTACAGTTTGTACTTTTTTGTAATGTCCCTAGTTATATTATTTTGTGGAGTTTTCTTTACTTTTAAAATTTTTAGCAAGACTACTCATAATGTTAAATTTGTAATTAATTCCCAAAATATAGAAAATAGTAATATTAACATAAATGACGTCATGGATATTGAGATTTTACATGATAATCAAGATGTAGAAACCCTTATTGGTATGACTACAAATGTCGAAGAAAACAAAAAAATAACTTTTAGGGTCAAATTAAAAGAGGGCTACCATACTGTAAATAATAGTCTATTAACAGCTTCTAATATTCTTAACAATAATAATAATTATATAGACAGCACTTTCGAAGACGATTCTTATCAGTGGACCACTGACGAAATTACTTCTGACAGAACTATTGAAATTAATAATATAGAAATTATCAAATTTGAAGTCCCGGAACCTGTAATTTATGATTATGATAACAATATTGTAGACCCAAGTTTATATTCTTTAATAAATTGGGATAGTTATGTAAATTATGATAATAAATATGAGTTTGGTCTAGATTTAAGTCAATTCGAAGAAAATTACAAAATCAAAAGTACTGTAATACAAACTGACCTAGACGGTGAGCTATCCTGCGAAATTTCGAACTTCGATGATAAACAATATATACTTGAAATTTATGACCATGATAATGAATTTGGCGGAATTACTAGTAACATAAATAAATTTGAAATATTTTTAACCCCGGAATACGTCGAAGATAGTTTGATTTTGGCTAGCACATCTGACAGCAGTAGCAGCAGTAGTTCTGAAGCAAAAAGTTTTGACAATAACGGCACATGCAAAATTAATAACGTTAAATTCACAATTGATAGCAACTGTGCAGATTATATTAATAAGAGTGCTAGTAGTGTAGCACTAGGTAATAGCACTGGTGAATACACAGTTACTTTAATGCCGAAGAATGGATATAAAATAGAAAGCTTAAGTACTAATAGTGGTTCAATATCACCTGTTGAGAGTGGACAAACATGGACGCTTTCTGATATAAAAACTGATAGTTCAGGATATGATAGTGCAGAAAGTGATATAACCGTCGAGTTAACTCCAGTGATAACAGGAACAGCAAATTTTAAAACAGAAACTCAAGATAACAGCACAATAACTAGTTGCACTATAGGTGGTGTCGAATTCACAATTGATAGCAACTGTGCAGGTTATATTAATATTGGTGAAAACAATGGCAGTAAGGTGGCTTTTACTACTGAAGACAACGGTAAGTATATTATAAATTTACTGCCGAAGGATGGATATGAAATAGAAAGCTTAAGTACTGATGCTAAAGACAGTAGTGGTAATTCAGTATCACTTAAGAGTGAAAAAGCTGAGAGTAGTCAAACGTGGACGCTTTCTGGTATACAAGCCGGTACCGATGATAAACCTGCGAGTGTCTCTTTAACACCTGCAATGGCAAGAGCGAATGTAAACTTTAAACTAGAAGGTGTTAAAAGTGATAACGTTAAGCTTGCTGGAAGCCTCGGAGACAGCCCGAAAATTACGATGGACAGTGTCGACACTAACGAAGGCAAAGCTAGTTGCATCATCGGCGAAACTTACACAATAAGTGGTATAACCGAAAGTCATTATAACATATCGTTAACTAATTTAAAACCAGTAACAAAAAACAATGTTACTGCATATTATAATAAATTTATTGTAAGTAACGATGGAAATGACAAAAAAGTAGCTATTGCGCATAAAACAACATCTATCACCCTAAAATGGAGCACACAAGATGGTGATACAGATATTGGTAACCCAATAGAAAAAATTGGGTATTTTCCAAGTCCAGCTGATGGCTGCGAAGCAAAAACCGATAAACAAGAAACTACTGTTGAAGGAACTACTGTTAATGGCGATAATGAAAAAACATTTAATGTTTTGAAAAATCATGATTGCACAATAAAAATTTATTTGAATAATGGCTATACGCAATATATTGGCGATCTAAAGGCAAATAACGATGAATATAATTTTTCATGTAATAATGATACTAATAGCATAATTTTCACTGAAACAGTCGATGATAAAGAAAAAAAATACATTGAACTTGTAATTAGTAATGTTACTGATAACAAGGAAATTACTCTTTCAAACTTTCATCACAATGATGTCAAAATTACGTTTACTTTGCCGAAATATGGTGATACACAGTTAGGTATGATAACGGGTTCAGATAGAAGCAATTGTACAACATATGGTGACTCTGATAAATCGAAAACCATAAAGCATACTGATTTGAAAAACTCTAATGAATCGGATAGCTCTTCATTAGATAACCTAGAAAATCTATTTCAATTTAAAGTAAAATATGGTTGCAAAGATTTAAAATATACCTATACTGCTTGTGATTTTGATAATAACAGCGAACAGTTGAATTATTATAAAATACAATTACAGGATAGTCAGTCTGGTTTGAATAATATTGAATTAGTTGGAAGCAGCAACGACAACCAAGCTATAATAACCATCAATAGTACAACAAACGATCAGAATATTGATTTAAGCTTAGCTTACAAGCTAGCACTCCGAATGGTGGCAATAAAATTTGAAGCTGGCAACGGTTGCACTGGTGAAAACCTAGCCGGTGTAAATATTAATTTATTAAGTGGCGGTGGAGGCGTAGATGAAACTTGGGAAAATAATAATACTAACACTACTGGTGATTTTAATTTAGGTGTAAATAAAGATGAAAACGGAAAAATAGTAAATGTAAGTGATGATGTGAATTTTAGTATACAAAATACTAACGGTTATACTACCGGAATTATGACGGCTGATTTAAGCAATAATTCCACTTTGAACTCTAATCATGGACTTGGTAAAGTGTTTACGCGTAATACAGAAAACCCTAATAGCGACAACCCTATTACTAGCACCACCAATTTAACAGACAAAATCTCAATTACTGCTGACAGTTTAATGAAGGTATACAATGGCGACGGCACAACAATAACTATTACTCTAGATAATATCAAAAAGTTGTATACGTTTAGCTTTGGAGTAAATAACAATCTTGGTACACTTGATGATGATGATGAAGATAAAAAAGCAATCGAAGGTATAACTGCATCTGCAGGCACGTACATTATTACTGAGAATGGCTTTACACAAAGAGGAGATGACTTAAAAGTAATTTATGGCCAAACCTCAGGAAAGAAAAATTCTGCAGTTTTTATCCCAGATGGTTGCGAGTTTAGTTATACAATAACATTAAGTACAGATTTATATAAATTAGCGACGTTACCCGACGGAGCTACTAAAAATGGTGACTTTTCCTACAAATATACAATAAACGACAATTATGATGACCAAACTTTTAGTTTGGAAAAGAATTACAAATTAGCATATCTGAACCTTTCACACGTAGGCATGGACGACACAGATTATAACGTTCTTGCTGGCATAATAAAAGTTAGTCAGAACGAAAAAGAACTCGAATGTGTTGTTAATGGCAACCTTAAAAGATTCAAATTTAAAATAAGGAATAATGAAAGTAATTGCAATAAAATAGTCATTAAAAAGTCGGTAGGAGTTGAATTTACAGGTACAGAAGATAATCCGCTTGAATTTGTAAGTTATAACAATGGTGAAACATATCTTAAAGCCGAAACTTCTGCTGAGTCCATTTCAGATAACCAGACAAACTACTACATTATCGACTTTGACCAAGAAGATATTAAAGGTGCTTTTTCTGCAGACTCAACACCAATTTTTTTTACACTACATGCCAAACTGCACACATGCACAGTCACTCTAAATTGTAGTGGTATGGACGAGTTATATGGTAGTGGAGACAATAGTAAGCTGTTGTATAACAAAGAGGAATGGACAGGGGAGAAAAAAATAAAAGTTCTTTACGGTAACTCCGCAGCAATACGTATGATTTTCAACTCAAGTAACCATAACATAACTGAAACAGGAAATTTTTTATCTTCAGTTGAAGATTATGTAAGTGTTGTTACTGAAGATAATAAAGAATACCCTTTAACATCTTTAACAGAAAATAATGACGACAGAAATAATAGTCCAAATGACAACATTGGCCCTCCAGGGTATAGTTTAGAAATTTCGCAAATTGATAATAATGATGGTAACTCATATCATGAAGTTCGAGTTTCAATTTTTAATATTAAAGATAACGTAACTTTACATTGTGATGCTGATTCTGCAAATCATCAAATTGTAAAATTTAGTGAAATCCCTGGTATTAAATACATTAAATTAAAATGTGAAGAAACCGGAAACAGTGGTTCGAATGATTCTGATAAATCTAGCTATTCATACAGTACTGAAGGCGTAAAATTTACTAACATGACACTAAATTTGCCAACTAAAACTAACTACTATTTTGCTGTTTTTACAGAAAATTCCGAGTCAATAGATATAAAAAAATTAACTATGAAATTAAATAACACAAATATTTGGACAATAGATAGTGACGGTAACGTTATTAAAAATACTAATAAAAATGGCGTAGAATTGATAGGTATAGTAAATAATATAAATTTGGGTGATAAAAGTGTTAATCTCGAAACTAATAATCTGAAAATAAATGAAAGTAATAGTACGGTAGGTTTTGCTTTTAGGCTAAATTTTGATGATATATTAAAAGTTGAAGACAAAAAACAAAATGCAGTTATTTCCGGTGAAGTTCCTAAAGTTACGTTTACTGTTAAATTTGAAACACCAGAATTAAATTATCTAGATGATTATCCCGATGAAAAACGAACTCATACTAATTCCGTAAAATACAAAGATTATTACACAAAAAATTATTTAGATACTAAAGAAGTGGATTATGGAAGTAGTGTTGAATTTTATATTGAACTGGCAGAACACTGTAATAAATCAAATTTTAAAGTATTTGTAAAAAAAAGTGAACAAAATCATGAAGAATTAAGCGCTGTAGGTGGAAGATATGTTTATTATAATATTACAGAAAATATGACAGTTTACGTTCAGGACTTAACTTTAAATCAGTATGTAGTAAATTTTACAAACAATGATAAAGTTACTTATTATAATAATAGCAACAACAGAGTTATAACTGGCCTTCAGAATATGTATTACGGTGATGATATGGAGTTTACAGTTAAGCCAAATACAGGTTATACTCTAGGAGATAATTTAATTTTGAATAAATATATTATAGGAGAAGGCACTAGTACAATAGATCCTGATAATTCAAGTACAACAGATAATAAAATATATAAATTAAATAATATTGTTAAAGATATAACTATAAGTGTAGACAAAGTGGAAAATGTGAGATACACTGTAACTTTAACTCCTATAGATGGTGTACAGTATTATAACGATTCAGGATTGTCTATATCCGGAGATTTGAAAGTTACTTACGGTAGTAGTTTTGAATTTGGAGTTTCTGTAGCTGATGCTTATGATGAGTCTATACCTGGTATGCACATAATCGTAAATGACAATAAAAGTTCAAAATCGAATGCACAAAAGTTGTCCACAGGAAAATATATGGTACCGAATATTCGTGAAGATATTAATATAAAAGTAGGAAATATATCAAAAAATAAGTATATAGTCACGCTTAAAGACGTAGAAGGTGCAGATTATTATGACATTTCTGGTACAAAAATAATAACAGGTGACAATGAAGTAGCGCACGGGGAAAATTTAAACTTTAAAGTACAATTATATCCGGCATATGCTGACTCACAAATAAAAATTATGCGTGGTACACAAGAATTAAATCCAGATGAAAATAATATATATACAGTCAAAAACGTAACAGAAAACTTATATGTCGAAATAGGCGGTATAGACAAAACTTTAGTTGCAAAATTAATAGAAACTATAGAAAATTTACCAGGTACTATAAATTCAGAAGAAGATGTTTACGATATTATAGAAGCAACAAAAACTTATGAATCTTTGACAGAAGAACAAAAACTAGCCGTTTCAAATTACAACATTCTTGAAAATTTACAACAGGCTGTTAGACCGTTTCACCACGAATATAATAATTTGTTAGTTGAAGGCCTAGATTGGCACATAAAACTAATAGCAAATCCTATATCATCAGACATGGAAGTCTGCTCAAGAATTTACGACAAATTAAGTTCAGAATATATATTATCTCTCTATGATATATATTTATGGGATACTATTAAAGATGAAAAATATACATTGCCAGAAGATCAAACTATAGTAATAAAGTTACCAACACCAGATATGAACTATTTTGAAGATCCGTCGGGAATCCACGAAAAAGAAGAAAAAAAATTAGAATTCTTAAATCTGACAAGTTCAAACGGTTACAGCTCAATGGAAACCAATTCTTTAAGTCCAATGGGAATAATTGCTAAAAGAACTAATCAGTCCGGAAGATCATCTCTAATAGACTCTCTCGGTGAAGACTTACAAACCATAGCTGATTACACCTTAAATACTTTAACCGGTAAAAAAGAAAACTCAGATGAAAATAATCTATCATACTTATTAGACCAAGATGACTCTCAAGAAGAAGTCGAAGAATACCAGAGAGAAAATACAAATACAGACAACATAGGTCAAACACAAATAGGTAGCGCTTTGAAATTAGTCTTAATTTTGTTAATTATTTTGATAATACTCACAGGTGTGTTGATATTTATCAAAAATCGTAAAGACTCAAATAAAAATACTAAAAAATAATTTTAGTTAAAAATTTAATTCCGAGAATTGATAATTAATTCTCGGAATTTTATTCTGAAAATAATATTTGTCATAAAACACAATAAATATTATAATTAATTTGTATTTAAAATAATAATTATTTCTAAAAAGTTTAAACTTGCAAAAATTAAACACAAATTTAATTATAAATTTTAAGTTTATAACAATGGTCTTAAAAAAAGAAAGAGACTTTGTAGGCTCTTCCCATATTTTTTTTAATTATATCCACATACACAAATTTTTTCATGAGCACACACTCTAGAACAACCGCAAGCACTCATAGCTATTTTTACTAATTATTTTAAATTTATTTGATTCGCTCAGTAAGATTTACGTTTTCTGCGACGAGCGTTTTCGGATTTTTCTTTACGTTTTAACGAAGGTGGAACATATGCTTCACGTTTACGAACTTCTGCTACTTTTCCAGCACATTCTCTCCTGAAATTTTTCATCAAGAAGTCAAAACTATTTTTCTGTACCTCAATATTTTGTGCCGAACTCACCATGGTAGTATCTGGAGTGCTTGTCTCCCCAGGATTAATACCTACAGGCGCAATATCGCTAGATAAACTAGAAAGATTGTCTATATTTTGTACATTTCCACTTACATTCTGATATGTACCAACAGCAACATTATTCTGATCATTAATTATTTTTTCTTCTAACTTTGCCATCTTATATGTTTACCTCCAATCCGTGTTAAAACTGGATTTGCGTTCAATTACTCAACTATATACGCACCAAGAATTATAACATATTTAATTTATATGTCAACTAAAAATTTTAAAATTATTTTTTTAAACAAAATTTAATTAATACTTTTACACAAAAAAATATTTTTATACTTTGATTTTAATTTTTTAAAACAAATTTTAGCTTGATATTTATTTTCAAAAATACCGTAAACTGTCGGCCCACTGCCACTCATAAGCGATCCCAGTGCACCTAAATTTAACAAATCTTGTTTTATTTGTTTAATAATATTCTTACATAATATCAAACTTTCGAATCTATTATATAAATTTTTACATAATTCCGGCAAATTATTATTTCGTATAAAATTTTTTGTAATATTTATATTTTTCAATTCAAAATTATTATTTTTGTCAAATAATTCGTAAGCTTGTTTTGTGTAAATACACATATCTGGTTTTATTAATACTAAATAATATTTTAAATTATTTTTGATAAACTCTAAATCTGTACCGGTGTTTATGGCATGTGCTGTGTTTTTAAAAAAATAATTCGAAATACAAAATGGTACATCACAACCGATTTTAGCACCTAAATTTACTAATTCTTGATAAGTAAAAAAATTATTATATATTTTGTTTAAACCCACAATAGCCCCTGCACCATCGGCACTTCCGCCAGCTAGACCAGCACCTACAGGAATATTTTTATTAATTTTTACTAAAACACCTGTGTTTTTTATTTCTGAAACATCAAAAAATAATTTTACAGATTTGTATACTATATCATGTTCTAAATTTATATTAAAATCAAACTTTGATTTATATATTATTTGTATATTATTAAAATTATTTTTTTGTATAATAATACTTATGTTATCATATAAATTTATTGATTGTAAAATCATGTTTATATTGTGATAATTATCTTGTCTTTTGTTTAAAATTTCAAGAAATAAATTAATTTTTGCTGGTGCTAATATATTTATTTTTTTATTTTCAAATATTTTAATCCCTCCTGTTTTATGAAAATTAAGTTGTCTTTATTATTTTGTATTTTTTAAAATTTTACAAGTTTTCTCAAGTAAATATGCAAAAATGTTTAATAGATTAATGATTTTTATTAATGTTTTGTGATATATTCACAAATTTTATTTTTTTTATTGACTAATTTG
>CAYYWE010000021.1:0-8851 GCA_964475315.1 uncultured Eubacteriales bacterium | reverse complement strand
CTTCCTTTATTTATTTATTTATTATTATTAAGATTATTAACATTATTATCAAAATCTAAAATATTTTTAATGTATTTTTTGTTTATATTATCATAAATTAAAGCATAGCCCTGGTTTAAAATATTATTTTTGGAATAACTCTCTAATTTTTTTGTTAAATTTTCATATAAAAAATCTTTTTTTGCTGTATAAAAACTAAAGTTTTTAATTAATAATTCTTCCAAATATAATATATAATTCAAATTATTGTTAATTTTATTAATGGGAGAATAAATATTAATTAAATTTTCAAGTGAACTTACTTCTTTAAAGTTAACATTAATTTTGCTTTGTATTAAATTTTCTAGATTTTTTTGATAATTATTAATTATATTTTTTAAATTATTTATATCTGGAGTAGCAATTTCAGCGGCTACTGACGGTGTAGACGCTCGTTCATCTGCAACTAAATCACAAATTGTAAAGTCTGTCTCGTGTCCAACAGCCGATATAATCGGTATTTTTGAGTTATAAATTTCCATAGCGATTTCTTCAGTATCGAACGCAGACATATCTTCATTAGGGCCACCACCACGTGCTATTATAATAGTATTAACTTTATGTTCTGAGTTATTAAAATATTTTATTCCTGTACATATTTTCTTAACAGAATTTTTACCTTGAACTTCCACCGGGTACAAAATTATTTCGCATACAGGAAATCTTCTAAAAATTACTTTTTTTATATCTTGTATAACTGATCCAGTTTTTGAGGTAATGACACCTATTTTTTGGGGATATTGTGGAATAATTTTTTTATGATTTTCATCAAATATGCGATTTTCTAACAATTTTAATTTTAATTGCTCTAGTTTTATATAACTAGTTCCTGGAGTGTTGTTTGTAAAAATATTATCCACATATATTTGGTAACTACCAGTAGCTTCATAACATCTTATGTTACCCTGTACTACAACTTCCATACCATTTTCTATGTTGATATTAGACATAATTTTGTTAATTTTATTATTAAAATTATTTAAAAACATGATAGCTTTAACTGTGCTATTATTATCTTTTAATGAAAAATACAAATTTCCTGAACTATGTTTTTTAAAATTCGAAACTTCTCCCGTAACTAATATATTTTTAATATTTTTATCTATATCTAATATAGTTTTAATATATGAGTTTAATTGTGAAACAGTTATTGGGGCCATATTATAGTTATATTATTCTCCTGATTTAATAAAAATTAATTAAATTATAAACATAGCATCTCCAAAACTAAAAAATCTATACTTTTTTTCAACAGCTTTTTTATAAGTATTTAATGTAAAATCATAACCAGCAAAGCTACATATTAATATTATTAAAGTACTTTCAGGCAAATGAAAATTAGTAACCAAACCATCTGTTACTTTAAATTTAAATCCAGGTTTAATAAATATATCAGTAGAATCTTCACAAGAAATCAATTTGCTGTGTTTTTGATAGACGGCCTCCAATACCCGACAGGTCGTAGTCCCTACGCAAATCACTCGACCGCCGGAATTTTTAGTATTATTTATGATATCAACAGTTTCTTGTGGCAAAATAAAGTTTTCAGAATGCATTCTATGATTCTCTATGTTCTCTTCTTTGACTGGCCGGAAAGTCCCTAATCCGACGTGCAATGTCACGAAACCAATACATATGTTTTTTTCTTTAATTTTTTTAAATAAAGTTTCGGTAAAATGCAATCCAGCTGTTGGAGCAGCCGCAGAACCTAAATTTTTCGCATATATAGTCTGATATTTGGAATTATCTTCTAATTTTTGTTTTATATACGGTGGCAACGGCATAGAACCAATTTTTTCTAATTTCTCAAAAAAATTGTCCGTGTTTTCAAATTTAATAACTCTGTTACCATCTTCTAATATATTAATTATTTCGCCAAAAATCAAATTATTAAAACTAAATTTAAAATTTAACTTTGCTTTTTTCCCAGGTTTTACCAATGTCTCCCATGTATTTTTACTAATTTGTTTTAATAATAAAAACTCGACAATTTGATTTGTGTTTATGTTTTTGCCCCATACTCTTGCAGGAAAAACTTTAGAATTATTTAATATTATACAATCATTTGGTTTTAAATAATTAACTAAATTGTAAAATTTCTCGTGAATTATTTCCTGATTTGACCTGTTCATAATTAATAGTCGAGAAGAATCTCTAGGTTCAACTGGAACTTGTGCTATTAAGACTTCTGGTAAATTATAATTAAATTGGCTTTTTTTGTTTAAAATTTCTAAATTTTCGTTCAATTTGGACCTCAAAATATGTATTATTTTATTATTTTTATTATACCAGTTTTTCAGAATATATTAAATACTTTTATTTTTGTGATAAATAATAATACCGAAATTTTTTTAATATATTTTTGTATAAAATAAATAATAAAGGCCGGTAATTTTATGTGTACTAAATTATATATAAACAAAAAATATATAATAAAATTATTAAGTATAATTTGTTCTTGTGTTATTTTTGTTGTTTCAGGTTTTTTTCTAAAATTTTTTGCAAATAATAACAAAAATAATAATTTTATTAATAATAGTGAAAATAATACAGAATTTGTAAAATTACCGGTAATTATGTATCACTTTGTGCTAAAAAACACAAATACAAAAAATAAATTTACAATATCAGAAAATATATTTGAAGAAGATTTAAAATATATTAAAAATAATAATTACACAACAATTTTGGTTCAAGATTTAATAAATTATACTGAAAAAAAAGCAGATTTGCCAGAAAAACCTATTTTATTGACTTTTGACGATGGTGCTTATAATAATTATTTGTATGCTTTTCCGTTGGCAAAAAAATACAATATGAAATTTGTTTTCTCGCCAATATGCCACGAAACTGAGAAATATTCACAAATAAGTGACGAAAACCCTAGTTATTCTTATGCAAATTGGTCACACATACAAGAAATGTCTAATAGTAATTTAATAGAAATTCAAAATCATACTTATAATTTACACTCTTGTAAACAGTCCAGACTTGGCTGCACAAAACAAAAAAATGAATCTGATACCAAATATGAAGAAGTACTAATGCAAGATATACAAAAAGCACAAAATTTAATAAAAAACTACACAAATTTTGAGCCTACTGCTATGTTTTATCCATTTGGTGCTGTTAGCAAAAATACAAATAATATTATTAAAAAATTAAATTTCAAAGCTAGTTTTTTATGTGAAGACAAAATTAATATTATAACAAGAAATCCTGATTGTTTATATAATTTAAAAAGGTTTTTACGGAAACCTGGTGTCTCTTCTGAAAAATTTTTTAATAATTTTGAAAAATAATACATATAACTTATTAAATTATTAAAACAAATCAGGAGTGTTATTAATTATGCCTAAATTATATATTATACATCCAGAGCAAATTAGTAATATTAACAAAAATTCTGAGTATTATTTGAATTTAATTATAAAAGAAATCACGTCTTGTTTGAATTCAAATTCTATAAATTACGAAATTATTAACCAAAATAACAATATTAATTCAAATAACAATCAAGAAGACATTATTTTGAAATTCGAAATTAGTAATAATTCAGACAATAATTCTCAGGGAATTTTAATTTACTTCCCAGAAGAAAATCCGGATTATTACAGACTTGCAAGCTATATGTTTGAAAATATTAACAAAATTTTAAATTCCAAAATATTAAGCTATAGTAATTTTGATACACCAAAAATTATTGTAAATTTAGGAAACATAAACTCTGAACAAGATTTAAGTAATATTCGCGAAAATATAGAGAATATTGCACAAGAAATTATTATGTCTCTTGATCAATATTTTGGATTACCATTTGTGTCCTGTATAAAAATACGCACTGGCATCTCAAAAACCGACCAAAACATGCATAAAAAACCTGATTTTAATTCTGAAATTATAGATAATATCACACCAGGTGAAAAAATAAATATATTAGGTCAGTGGGAAGACTGGTATATTATACAAAAAAATAACAATAATTTAGGTTATATACACACAAAATATATAGAAGAAATATAATTAAATCAAACAAAATACTTTTTATTTTTTAAATCTATAATGTTTTTTGTTATATTATTATTCGTTGACTATAAATCTTGACAAAAAAGTTTTAGTCCGTTCATGTTTTGGGTTGGCTAAAATCTGATCAGGATGACCTTCTTCTATAATTATTCCCTGATCCATAAAGACTATTCTGTTTGAGACTTCTTTAGCGAAAGCCATTTCGTGAGTAACAACTATCATAGTAAGTCCAAGAGAAACCAAATTTTTCATAGTTTTTAAAACTTCTCCAACGGTTTCTGGGTCAAGAGCAGAAGTTGGCTCGTCAAATAATAAAACTTTGGAGTTCATGGACAAAGCCCGCGCAATGGCTACTCTTTGTTTCTGCCCACCAGATAACTGTTTAGGTTTGGCTTCCGCAAAACTTGACATCTGGACTTGAGTCAAAAATTTCATAGCAGTTTTTTCGGCATCTTTAGGATTTTGTTTTAAAACTTTTACAGGCCCCACTGTACAATTTTGTAGAACGTTTAAGTTATTAAACAAATTAAATTGTTGAAAAACCATGCCGACTTTAGATCTGTAATAATTAATATTGTACTCTCCAGCGAGAATATTTTTACCATCATAAATTATTTTACCAGAATCCGGACGTTCTAGTAAATTTATACACCTAAGAAATGTAGACTTACCGGATCCAGACGGACCGATTATGCAAACTACGTCGCTTTCGTTTATATCAAAATTTATTTCTTTTAAAATTCGCCTATTACCGAAAGACTTACTTAAATTTTTAATAGTTATTATATTTTTTTTCATAATTTTTTAGTATGTTCACCTCATTTTTTAATAAAAATTATTGGCATTGTCGAAGAAGCAGGTGTAAATTTTTCTGATCTGTCCATATGTTTTTCTATGTATCTTATAATTCTTGTAATAGTCAAAGTTAGTATTAAATATATTAAAGCAACAACTATAAAAGTCTCATAAGTTCTATAAATAGCACCTTTTATAGACTTAGTAACGAAAAACAATTCCGTTACAGAAATTACATTTAACACAGAAGTATCTTTAATATTTATTATAAATTCATTACAAGTTGCTGGTAAAATATTTTTAATAGTTTGCGGCAAAATTATATGTACCATAGCCTGCCAGTGGCTCATACCTATTGATTTTGCGGCTTCCATTTGTCCTATGTCTATACTTTCTATACCACCGCGAACCACTTCGATCATGTATGCTCCAGTATTAATAGAAACTATTATTAATCCAGCTACAGTTGGGCTAAAATCTATACCCATAAATTCCTGCATACCAAAATATATAATCACAGCTTGCACCATCATAGGAGTCCCTCTGAAGATTTCTACGTAACACGAAATCAAAAAATTTACTGTTTTCATAATAAACTCTTTAATATTAAATTTATTAGAAATCTTGTTAATTTTAATAGTTTTTATAGATGAAAACAACAATCCTATAATAAAGCCTATAATAGTCCCAAAAAAAGAAATAAACAAAGTAACCCATGAACCGCGTAAAAACCATAGACCATAATTTTTAATTATATAAATTATCCATTCTAAAAAATTTTTTTCCATAATTCTTTGTTCAACTCATCTCCTAAAATATTTTTACTCTGAAACATAAGATTTTTGCACTGCTCTATTCATAAGTTCTGATTTTTCGTTATCAGAAATTTTTGATAATATTTTATTTATTTTAGATTTCAAGTCACTATTTTTTTGCAAGCCTATACATATAGAAACATCTTCGCGAGAAAAATTAAAGCCTTTATTATTCTTAAAATCTATAAACATTAAATTTGGATTGCTATGAGTAATCATGAGAGCAGCGGGCTTCTCACAAACAAAACCATCAATTTTTCCGGAATTCAAAGAAGAAACCATAGAGCTGAAATCATCCATTGGAGTTCTTTTATTTACACCAGATATTTGGTCTATTAAATCATAGTGCACTGTGCCCATTTGCCCTGTGATTTTTGCACCACTAAATTCACTTATACTTTGTGAAGAACTATATTTCCCGCTCTTTTTTACCACTAAAACCATATTTGATATGTAATAACTGTCTGTAAAATCTATACTTTTTTTACGCTCTTCAGTAGCTGACATGCCTGCTATAATCGCATCTATCTTACCAGAAGTTAATGCCGGCAACAAGCCATCCCACTCAAGTTTTACTATTTCTAATTTTCTATTTAAACCATCAGCAATTTTTTGAGCTATGTATACATCATAACCATTTGCATACCAACCATCTGAAACTTTTACGGTATTTTCATCTTCATTAGGTTGAATCCAGTTAAACGGTGCATATGAACATTCCATGCCTACTTTAAATTTTTCATCAGATTTATTATTTTTAGAACAACCCGAAAAACACAAAATTATAAATAATACACAAAATATATTAATAATATTTAAAAAAAATCTAAATATTTTCATAAACATAACACCTCTTTCAAGACATACGCTCAGATTATTTTATAATAAACATAAATAACGTGCAACTATATATTTTCAAGTTGCACATAAAATACAAATTTTTTAAATTATTATTATTTATTTTTACTTTTTATTTCTTACAATGTCCATGACGACAATCATCGTTACATTCGTCATCATCTTCTTCATCTTCAACATTATCGTCTTCGTTTTCTTCGTCATAGTCATCAATGTCAAAATCTATCATTTCGCCACAGTTTGGGCACTCAACCTCGTCCTCATCAATATCGTCAGTGTCTATACAGACTTTTTTGCCACATTCTGGACATTTAATTTCGTAATAATCATCATCTTCGTCGTCATCACTATCATCACATTCACAATCATCGCAACCACAATCACAAGATTTTTTGCAAGCACATTCGAGTTTGCATAAATCATCGTCTATATTTTCGAGTTGCTCACAAACATCGTCCATATCTTTTTCAACATCTTCTATAGATTCAGCCATTTCACTTAACAAATCTACAATTCCGTTAAACAATTTAGATTCTTTATCCTCTGGGTCAAAATCCATAGCTGATAACATACCTTTGAGATAAGCAGCGCGTTCTTTAATATCCATAAATAACAATTCCTCCAAAAAATATTTATACATTTTTATATAAAATCAATAAATTTTATGCACGTTCTATATATTCACCAGTTCGGGTGTCTATTCTAATTTTCTCGTCTTGCTCTATAAACAACGGCACTCTAATCTTTGCACCAGTTTCTAAAGTCGCCGGTTTTGTCGCATTCGTAGCAGTGTCACCTTTAAATCCGGCTTCAGTTTCAGTAACTACTAATTCCACAAATAATGGCGGTTCAACTTCAAAAACACTAGATTTATACGACGAAACTTTACAATTCATATTTTCTTTTACAAATTTAAAATTGTCCCCAAGAACTTTTGAGTTTATCGGGATTTGTTCATAAGTTTCATTGTCCATGAAATAATACAAATCGCCATCGTTGTACAAATATTGCATTTCTTTACGTTCAATAAAAGCTTCTTGATATTTGTCGCTCGGATTAAAAGTACGTTCTGTAACCGCGCCAGTCATTACGTTTTTTATCTTAGCTCTAACAAATGCTGCACCTTTGCCCGGTTTAACGTGCTGAAACTCTACTATCGAAACAACGTCACCGTCGATCTCGAAAGTAGAGCCATTCCTGAAATCTCCCGCAGATAGCATAAATCTCCTCCTAAACATTTATTTACCTATAAATATATATCAAAAGAAAATTTATGACAATACCAAAGTTTTATATTCTTACACTAATTTATTTTCCACAATGATAGTCGCGAATTCGTCGGCAACAACTTTTGAAGCAACGTAAACTTTCTCTAAACGACTAAATTGTTTTGATATAAGCGAACAAACACGTTCTACGTCTGTTAACGCTTTATTAAGTTTATCGTATTCAAGAAGTGATGGAGACAACGAACTACGACTTGCAACATTATTGCTCGCATAGTTGAAAAGTATGGAAAGCTCTTTGAAATAAGTCGAATAATTAATTTCCTTGGTGTTATAATGTATCAACTTACATCTTATATGGTATAAATAATGGCAAGTAATGCTAGCTGATTTCCTAGGTTCATTACCCTTTGTAGCTTTTTCCAGGGCAAGCAAAATGGCGGCAGCAGTATTTGGTACGTTACTCACAAATTTATATTTTTTATTTACTTCTTTCTCAGTTAGTCCCTCAGGAAGTTTAATCAAAGCAATCGAAACATTATTAACAAAGTTGTCCGCTAAAGAAATTAACTCATCTACATTCTGTATACTATTTACACTTATTTTGGAGGCTTTCGTGAGGCTATCAGCAATCTTATTAGCTAGTTTTTCTTTCTTGCTTTCTTTCACCCTTGATTCCTTAGTACTATCAGTATTAGTTTTATCTTTGTTTCCTTTGTTTGTTAAACTTTTAAGTCTATTTTTTAAATTTTTTAAAGACATCTCAATCCCTACTTTCTTTAAAATTATATTTTATACAAAAGTTCTGTTTTGAGTAAAATTTACTCATATCTATTGTGTTATATAAACAAAAATAGTCAAGACTTTTTTTTAGAAAAAAATATTTTTATAAATTTTACACAAATTCAAGCGAAAATAATTAGGCATGTTATAATTTGTTATGAAGACATGAACGAATGTTAGAAGTTTTTGATATTACAACAAAAACGTTTCAAAAAGCTCATAGTATTTTGAACGGATTCAAAACATAAAAAAATTAAATAATTAACTCAAAAAGATCTCAGGTATTTCAGCATAAAGTCTTTCTATAAT
>CAYYWE010000020.1:0-8881 GCA_964475315.1 uncultured Eubacteriales bacterium | reverse complement strand
CTTGACTTAGGGCACTATGAAAGGTTTATTGATATTAATTTAAATAAATATTCTAACTTGACTACAGGGAAAGTATACTGGAATGTGTTAAATAAAGAGAGGCGTGGAGAATATCTAGGAGAAACTATACAAGTTATACCACATATTACTAATGAAATCAAAAATTTTGTATATTCTGTAGGAGAAAAATCGAACGCTGATATAGTAATTACTGAAATTGGTGGGACTGTAGGAGACATAGAAAGCCAGCCGTTTTTGGAGTCTATTAGACAAATTTCTATTGAAGTTGGTAAAGAAAGCTGTCTTTTTGTTCATGTTACACTGGTTCCGTATATATTTGGATCCGGTGAATATAAATCAAAGCCTACGCAACACTCTGTTAAAGAGTTAAGATCTCTGGGCATAAATCCTGATATTATAATAGCTAGATGTGAAACAAATTTAAGTCAAAATATAAGAGAAAAAATTTCTTTGTTCTGTAATATTAAACAAGACTGTGTTATAGAAAATATTAATTCAGATTTGTTATATTTGGTTCCAAATATGTTAGAAAAAAGTAATTTTTCTGATATAGTTTGTCGAGAATTAAATTTAAATACTAGTAATTTTGATATGACTGACTGGAATAATATGCTAGAGAGAATAAAAAGTAGGACTAAAAAAGTTAAAATTGGATTAGTTGGAAAGTATGTTAAGTTACATGATGCGTATTTATCAGTGGCGGAGGCGCTGAATCATGCGGGATTCGAAACAGGCGCAGAAGTAGAGATAAAATGGATAGATTCTGAGTTGGTTACAGAATATACTGTTAAAGAATTATTAGAAGATTGTGATGGAATATTAGTACCTGGTGGATTTGGAGCGAGAGGCGTAGGAGGGAAGCTTGATGCTATAAAATATGCTCGTGAAAATGATATACCGTTTTTGGGGATTTGTCTGGGTATGCAGGCTATGGTTATAGAGTTTGCACGAAATGTTTTGAAATTATCTGATGCAAATTCTAGCGAGTTTGATATTAATAGTACAAATCAGGTTATAAATATAATGGAAACGCAGAGAAATCAAGCACAAAAGGGCGGTACAATGAGATTGGGTGCGTATCCGTGCAAAATAAAAGAAAATACTGTTTTGCACAAGATTTATAATAATTTAGAAATTTTTGAGAGACATAGACATAGGTACGAATTTAATAATAATTATAGAGAAGTTTTTGAAAAAAATAATATGATTATAAGTGGGCTTTCGCCAAATGGAGTTTTGGTCGAAGCCGTAGAGATTCCGGACAAGAAATTTTTCATAGGTGTTCAGTATCATCCAGAGTTCAAAAGCAGGCCAAATCATGCACATCCGTTGTTCAGAGAATTTGTACAGAGGTCCATAAAATAATTTTAAATAATATTTAAATATTAGGAGAAATGTATAAAAGTATGCCCAGAGTGAATTCTAATTTTGAAAAGTTAAAAAAAAGTTATTTGTTCGTAGAAATTCAAAATAAGACTCAAGAATTTATTAAAAAAAATCCATATAGAAAAATAATTCGTATGGGCATTGGCGATGTAACTTTGCCAATTAGTGAAACTGTAACAAAATATATGATAAAAGCTTGCGAAGAAATGTCTGATATTAATAGTTTTCGTGGATACGGACCATATGAAGGCTATAAATTTTTACGTGAAGCTATTAGTGAAAAATATAAAAAAATCAATGTAAATATAAACTTTGATGAAGTTTTTGTTTCAGATGGAGCCAAGAGTGACGTTGCGAATATTCTTGAGATTTTTGATAGGAATTTAGAAGTTTTAATCACTGATCCAGTATATCCTGTATATGTTGATACTAACATAATTTATGGCAATAATATTAATTTTATTAGTGCAAATAAACAAAATAATTTTTTACCGTTACCTGAAAATTTAAATAATAAAAACAAAAAATATGATATTATTTATATTTGTTCTCCAAATAATCCTACAGGTTCAGTTTATAATAAATTTGAGTTAAAAAAGTGGGTAGACTTTGCGTTGAAAAGTAGCAGTATTATAATATTTGATGCTGCTTATGAGTGTTTTATAAATAAAAATAACAAAAATTTAGTACATAGTATATTTGAAATAGAAAATTCTAAAAAATGTTGTATAGAAATTTGTTCTTTTTCGAAAAGTGCAGGTTTTACGGGACTAAGATGTGCGTATAGTGTAATTCCAAAAGAACTTAAAATTAATAATAATTTAATATCAGATTTATGGTTGCGTAGGCAATCTATAAAATTCAACGGTGTTTCGTATGTAACCCAAAAAGCTGCTTTGAGTGCTTTAAGCATTCAAGGTCAACAAGAAATTCAAGAAAATATAAAATATTATAAATATAATTCTAAAATTTTGTCGCAAGCTATGAATAATTTAAATTATTGGTATACTGGGGCTGAGAACTCTCCGTATATTTGGTTTGAGTGCAAGAATGATAAAATTAATATGACTTCATGGGACTTTTTTGATTATTTATTACAAAAAACTGGCATAGTATGTACACCGGGATCTGGATTTGGAATTAATGGTGAGGGTTACATAAGGTTATCATGTTTTAATTCTCACGAAAATACGGAACGTGCTTGTGAGTTATTCCAAAAATTAAAATAAATTTAATATTAAAAAATATTATTATAATTATTTTTGTGGTATAATAAAATCAAAAAAATTGGAGGACAAAAAATGGCACTTGACAAAAACTTTGACAAAAACAAAGCACTGGAAACAGCTCTTGGACAGATAAAAAAACAGTTCGGCGATGGGGCAGTGATGAGGCTTGGTAAAAACGAAGCTATGCAAGTGGACGTAATCCCGACTGGTTCATTGTCGTTAGATATAGCACTAGGAATTGGAGGTTTGCCCAGAGGACGAATTGTCGAAATTTATGGGCCAGAATCATCAGGGAAAACGACTTTAGCATTACATTGCATCGCACAGGGGCAGCAAAATGGAGGAACGGCGGCATTTATAGATGTTGAGCACGCGTTGGATCCGGTATATGCAGCCAACTTAGGTGTTGACGTTGATTCGTTGTTGGTTTCGCAGCCTGATACTGGAGAACAAGCATTGGAAATCACTGAATCTCTTGTGAGATCGGGTGCTATAGACGTTATAGTGGTTGACTCGGTTGCGGCACTTGTTCCAAGAGCTGAAATCGAGGGCGAAATGGGAGATTCGCATGTAGGTCTGCAGGCGAGATTGATGTCTCAGGCGCTTAGAAAGCTTGCTGGTGCTATTTCAAAGTCGAATTGTGTCGCGATTTTTATTAATCAGTTACGCGAAAAAGTTGGTGTGATCTATGGGAATCCTGAAGTTACGCCAGGTGGGCGTGCGTTGAAATTTTATTCTTCAGTCAGAATTGATATTAGAAAAATCGAAACTCTAAAACAGAATGGTGAAGTCATAGGATCCAGAACGCGTGCTAAGGTTGTGAAAAACAAGATGGCACCACCGTTTAGGGAGGCGGAGTTTGACGTAATGTATGGCAAAGGAATTTCTCGTGAGGGAGAATTGCTAGATCTAGCCGTCAAGTTTGATGTTGTACAAAAATCAGGTTCGTGGTTTTCTTATAATGATCAAAAATTGGCTCAGGGTCGCGATAAAGTCAAAGAGTTTTTTAGATTAAATCCGGAAATCATGAAAGAAGTAGAAGAAAAAACATTGGAAGAATATTTCAAATTATATGCCAAGAGCTCCGTTTCAGCTAATCTTGTGAATCCTGTTATAGATCCAATTGTTGAAGATGATTTTGAAAATCAAGAAAATTTTGAGAATTAGAAATATAAAAAATAAATAATTTATGATGATTACCAAAATAAAAACTAGCAAATTTAACCAAATTATGTTATACTCTGAGGAAGGCTGTATAATTAGTCTTCCGCTTGAGGTTTTTAAGAAATCTGGGTTAAAAATTGGCTTAGAAATCACTCAAGAAGATATTAATAATATAAAATTAATTTTTCAGGAACACAAAGCTAAAGAAAAAGCGTTAAATATATTATCGTACCGGTCGCACTCGAGAAATGAACTAAAAAATAAAATAAAATCACGATTTGGTGAGCAATGTGCACAAAATGTAGTAGACAAAATAGAAAATTTAGGGCTATTGAATGACGAAAAATTTGCTGAGGATTATGCCATTGAGTTAATGAAAAACAAGTATTATAGTAAAAAAAGAATAAAGTTTGAGTTAATTAAGAAAAATATAAGTTCGGATATTATTAATAATATATTAGAAAAGTTAAATATTGACGAGCACGAAAATTTGATTAAAATAGTAAATAAAAGGAATTTTTTAGATTTAAAAGACCGAAGAGAAATAGCTCGTGCTGTAAACTATTTGTACAGACTTGGATATGATTTGGAACAAATTAATAATGTGCTAAATATATAAAATTTTGATTAAAAAAGAGGGAATTTTTAATAAATATTTCAAATAAACTTACTGTTTTTAGAATAGTGTTAGTTTTTCCTATAGTTTTAATTTTATTGTTTGTTGATTTTAGTTTATATAAATATTTGATTTCTGGATTATTATTTTTAGTTGCGTCTTATACAGATTATTTAGATGGCAAAATTGCGCGTAAAAAAAAGTGGGTTACGTCATTTGGGCAAATTATGGATCCGTTGGCAGATAAAATTTTGGTTATATCTGTGTTGGTTTGTTTTTTATCTTTAAATTTAATTACGGGTTTGCCGGTGATTTTGGTAATAATGAGAGAATTTGTGATCACTTCTGTTAGATTTTTAATTTTAAATAATAACAAAAACGTAATATCAGCAAATATGTGGGGAAAATTAAAAACTGTGAGCCAGGTTTTCTCTATATTTTTTGTATTTTTATCACAAATATGGTTAAATTTTTGTGTACGAGTTGTATTTTTAGACAATTTATGTGAGATTTTTGTTTGGATTTCTGTTATGTTTTCATATATTTCAGCGTTTGTGTACATATACTTAAATAGAAAATTTATATTTTTGGATGCATAAAAAATATTCGAAAGTAGGGAACTTTATTGAAATTGTATAATACTTTTAGTCGTAAAAAAGAAATATTTAAATCTATAAATTATAACAAAGTTTTAATATATACATGTGGACCTACGGTTTATAATTATATTCATATTGGTAATGCTCGCCCGATATGCGTTTTTGATGTGTTAAGGAGATATCTTGAATATTTAGGATATAATGTAATATATGTACAAAATTTTACAGATATAGATGATAAAATTATTAAAAAAGCACAAGAAAATAATACGAATTGTGAGAACATAGCTAGTAGATATATAGAAGAATACAAAACCGATGCTTCTGGTTTGAACATAAAAGAAGCGAGTGTTTATCCAAAAGTTACCGAAAATATTAAAGAAATAATAAGTGTTATACAAAGTTTGATTAATAAGAACTTTGCTTATGTTTTGAGTAACGGAGATGTTTATTTTAGGACCAAAAAATTTAAAAATTATGGTAAATTATCTGGTCAAAGCATTGACGAATTGCAATCTGGAGTGAGGATAAGTATTGATGAAACTAAAGAAAATCCGTTGGATTTTGCACTTTGGAAATCTTCGAAGTCTGGTGAGCCATATTGGGAAAGTCCGTGGGGAAATGGTCGGCCTGGTTGGCATATTGAGTGTTCCGCTATGGCACAGAAATATTTGGGTGACACGATTGATATACACTGTGGAGGGCAGGATTTGATTTTTCCACATCATGAGAATGAGATAGCTCAAAGTGAATGTTTTACAGGCGAGAAATTTGCGAATTATTGGATTCATAACGGATATATTAATATAAATAATAATAAAATGTCAAAATCTCTTAATAATTTTTTTACAGTTCGTGAAATTTCTGAAAAATATGGTTATGAACCTATTAGATTTTTAATGATTTCTTCACATTATAGAACTCCAATTAATTTTAGCGAAGAAATAATAATTCAGTGCAAAAATTCTCTGGAAAGATTATATAATTTTAGACAGAATTTAGAGTTTATGTTGGAAAATTCTAAAGATAATATACAAAAACATGTTCTTGATTTAAGAATATATAAACAAAAATTTTTAGATGCCCTTAATGATGATTTAAATACTGCAGATGCAATTTCTGTTGTATTTGAGTTAATAAAAGATGTTAATATTAATATATTAAATAAAGACAAAATTTGTAAGTCTGAAATCATAAATATTAAAAAATTGTTTGAAAAACTTGTAGATATTTTAGGGTTATTATATGACAATAATAAAACAAATATTGAAAGCAAAGATACTGAAGTTCAAAATTTAATAAAATTACGCGAAAAAGCTAGAAAAGAAAGAAATTGGAAATTGGCTGATGAAATTAGAGATAAATTAAAATTATTAAATATTACTATAGAAGATACGCCTCAAGGTACTAAATTTGTTTATAATAAATAATTAAAATTTAGGAAGCGGTGAGATTAAAATCAAATGAAGTCGTCTATTATAAAATTAGAAAATATTAAAGTTTCGTTTGATAATGACGTTATTTTGGAAGACTTAAATTTGAATATTAAAGAAGGTGAGTTTGTAACTTTACTCGGACCTTCTGGGTGTGGTAAGACTACTACGCTCAGAATTATTGCAGGATTTTTAACTCCAGATAAAGGAAGTATTTTTTTTAAAAACAAAAAAATCAATAATGTGCCAGCTCATAAACGAGAAGTTAACACAATTTTCCAGAAATATGCGTTGTTTCCTCACTTAAATGTATATGAAAATGTAGCTTTTGGGATGCGAATTCAAAAAAAATCAGAGTCTGAAATTAAAGTTAAAGTTAAAGAAATGTTGAAAATGGTAAATTTGTTGCCGTATATTGACAGAGATGTAAACTTGTTATCAGGAGGGCAACAACAAAGAGTCGCGATTGCTCGAGCGTTAGCAAATAATCCAAAAGTTTTGCTATTGGACGAACCATTAGGAGCGCTGGATTTGAAGTTACGAAAAGATATGCAGACGGAGCTCAAGAGTATACATCAAAAAACTGGGATAACTTTTGTGCTTGTAACGCATGACCAGGAAGAAGCACTCTCGATGTCCGACACAGTAATAGTGATGGACAAGGGATCGATACAGCAAATTGGAACGCCAGAAGATATATACAATGAACCAAAAAATGCGTTTGTGGCTGATTTTATTGGTGAAAGTAATGTGATTTCTGGGATTATGATAGATGATTATAAGGTGAGTTTTTGTGGGAAAGAGTTTGCATGTCTTGATAAGAATTTCGAAAAAATGAGTGTTGTTGATATCGTAATTCGACCTGAAGACATAAAAGTTGTTGATCCGGGTCAAGGTGATGTTTCAGGAATTGTCACCTCTGTAACATTTAAGGGTGTACATAATGAAATTATTGTAGATGTTAACGGATTTAAGTGGATGATTCAGACTACAGAAAGTCAAAAAGAGAATGACAAAATTGGTTTATTGATTTATCCGGATGCGATTCATATTATGAAACCTTCACAGTATTCGTCGAAAATTGGTGATTATAGTGCGTTTAGTGACGAATTTTATGAAGAGCAACATAATCTGCTTTGACACAAAGTTAACAAAAAAATAGTTTTGTGAGGTGCTTATTAAAAAAATATGAAAATACGATGGAGTTTGATACCGTACATAATTTGGATGTTATTTTTTGTAATTGTTCCGGTTGTATTAATAGTTTGTTTTTCTCTTACAAATTTTAACAGAGAATTTACAATTCAAAATATACTAGAGTCTGGTAAATATTATAAAGTTTTTCTGAGATCTATATTAATAGGTGTAGTTTCGACGACCATATGTTTAATAATAGGGTACCCAGCAGCATATATGATATCTAAAATTAGACTAAAAAGTCAAAATTTTTTGATTATGTTGCTAATGATTCCAATGTGGACAAGCTTTTTGTTGAGAACATACGCATGGATGACCTTGCTAGAATATAATGGTTTGATTAATAAATTATTAAGTTTTTTAGAGTTTAGAAAATTAAACATGATAAATACGCCTGGAGCTATTATACTTGGAATGGTTTATAATTTTTTACCATATATGATACTTCCTATTTATAATATTTTATCAAAAATAGATAAAAATATTATAGAAGCCGCGCAAGATTTAGGTGCAAATAAACTAAAAATATTCACTAAAGTTGTATTTCCATTAAGTACACCTGGAATTATTTCTGGAATTACTATGGTTTTTGTTCCGTCGGTTAGTACTTTTATTGTTTCAAAAATGTTAGGTGGAGGTTCGATATTAGTTATAGGAGATTTAATAGAGATGCAGTTTTTGGGTAATAATTACAATCCACATTTGGGTTCGTGTATTTCTTTAATTTTAATGGTAATTATTATGTTATGCATTGGGATCACGAATTCTCTTGATTTGCAGGCCAGTATAGAAAAAAAGAGGGGAAAAAAGTGAAAATTTTGAACAAAATTTATATGAGTTTAGTGTTTATTTTTTTATATTTGCCCATAATTGTTCTTATGGTTTTTTCTTTTAATGACTCAAAAAGTAGAGTAATATGGTCAGGATTTACGTTTAAATGGTACAAAAAATTATTTGAAAATCAAGAGATTTTAAGCTCTTTTTACAATACTTTGACTGTAGGTCTAATAGCTTCACTAATAGCAACAGTTTTAGGGACGATGGCGGCCGTCGGAATAAGCAAAAGTAAAAAAGTAACTAGAAGTATTGTATTGAATATTACTAATATTCCTATGATTAATCCAGAAATTGTAACTGGAGTATCTATGATGTTAATGTTCGTGTTTTTGTACAATAATTTTAAAATTTTTAAGCCAGGATTGGTCACTTTGATATGTGCGCATGCAACTTTTTGTT
>CAYYWE010000019.1:0-8883 GCA_964475315.1 uncultured Eubacteriales bacterium | reverse complement strand
ACATGTTTGAGTGTTGTCAATCAAAAATATACTGTTGTACAAAAAAATAAAAATTACATAATTAATACAAATTTTGATATTAATATAAATAATTTGTGTAATTTTAACAAAGAAATTATATCTGGAGCTTTTATGTCGTGTGTAAGTATTAGTAATCCAGATAGTGATTATCATTTAGAATTTAATATAAATTCACAAAAATTAAAAAATATATTAATTAATAATTTAAATTCTTGTGAAAGTTTTAATTTTTGCCCTAAAATTATAACTCGCAACAATAAATATGTAGTTTATATTAAAGAACACCAAAAAATCACAGATCTATTAGCGTTTGTCGGGGCACAAACTTGTGCTATGGAATTTATACAAATCAAAATGTTAAAAGAAATGCGTAATAATATAAACAGAACTACTAATTTTGAAACCGCGAATTTATCTAAAATTACCAAAACTTCGGCTGATCAAATAGTTATTATTAAAAAAATAATAAATTCAGGTAATTTTAATAAATTACCCGAAAATCTAAAAGAAATTGCAATTTTAAGACTAAATAACCCATATGCTTCAATAAACGAACTTTCCAATATGTGTTCTGACAAAATTTCCAAATCTGGAATTAATCATAGACTAAACAAATTAATTAAGTTTAAATTCTAAGCACGTACACTTTTTAACTTCTTGTCAAGAATAAAATAATATATTATTAACAATACTGTTCCTATAAACACAAAATAATCTGATAAATTACACACCGGCGGAAAAAAACTAACACTTAAATAATCTACGACGTACCCAAGCCAAACTCTATCTATTAGATTGCCGATTCCACCACCAATTATAAAACACGCCGACACTAAAAACAACTTATCTTGTACTTTTTTAATAAAAATCAAGTAACAGAAAAATGTTATTATAGTAATTACGACACAACTCATAATAAGCGGATACGCTTTAAACACACCTAAAGCCCCACCAGTATTTCTAATATTTGTCAATTTCAAAAATGGCACAACAGTATCTACTTGACCAGATTCTATAATATTACTTCTAATATTAAATTTTAAAACTTGATCAACTAATGGTATCAGAATCGAAAATATAATAAAATATGACAATACAAAACTTCTCCCATGATTTTTTAATTATGCTTAATCTTCTTTTCTAAATTTACCTTTATAAATTCCAGCCGAATCAATAAAAGAAGACTTATTCAAAAAATAGTTCGCACCAAACTGCAAATTTTCTGGTAATTTATTAAAATTTGCAGCGCTTACGTTTGCGTTACTTGAAGTCACAACCGGCTTCCCCGCAAACACCGGTCCCGTACTATCTGTCCTGATATTCTTTTTATCTGAATTTAAATTATTATGAATTTCTGACAAATTGTTTAGTGGAACTTTAATACTTTCAAATTCAACATCTGGTATTTTTTTAACAATTTTCATGTGTTCTAGATACAACTCTTCTAAACATTTTTTTAATCGTTTGGACTCTTTTTTCAGACTGTCAGAAATTTCTTTTTGAACTAACACTTTTTGTTCGGCTTCTTTTATAATTTTTTCAGAAGTCTGATTGGCCTCAGAAACTATTTCAGAAGCTTTGATTTGTGCATCATTAACAGATTTTTCAGTAACAGTCTTTAATTCCAACAAAACCTTACGAATCGAATTCTCTTCGTCATAAAATTTCTTTACTGTATTTTCAAGTTTTTGAACCGTCTTAGTAAGATTCTCTCGTTCACGCAACAACTCTTCATAAGAAATCTGTATATTATCCACAAAATTATCTACGTCTTCTGGTCTATAACCACCAAAAACCGACCGTCTAAAACTTATATTTTTAACTTCATCGTGTGAAAGCAAAAAACTCAACCCCAACAATTATTAATTTCAAAACTAAATATTCTAGAAATATATATTACCGGTTTCGAGTTCAGACAAAATATCTTCGCCCTCAATCTCCATATTTCTCGGAGTAATCACAAAAATATCAGCAGAAACTTTTTTTATTTTGCCCTCAATAGCGTACGCGATCCCACTTAAAAAATCTATCAATCTTCTCGATTCCGATTTTGGCGCAAGCTCCAAATTTAATACGACCGCATGCATTTTTAATAACTCGTCAGCTATATTTTTAATTTCTTCGCCAAAATGTTCTGGGCGACACAAAACAATTTTTGATTTCAAATCTGAATTTCTATGCATATTTAATACAGTACCTTTAGGCGAACCAGTACTCTTATTTTTAGATTGAAAAGGTTCAAAATAACTACTATTATCACTATTACTTTCCTGAGTTTCTTCCTCGAAATATTCATCCGATGGATTCCACATTTCTTTAATTTTTTGGACTAAACCAGCCATTTATTTACAATTCCTCCTCGAAATTTTAATACAATATTCTAAGCAACGAATGACACCTATATTATCCAAATAATGTTAATGTTTGTCAAGCCCTCAAAATAACTTTTTTTAAAATAAATATTAATTTTTTTAATTCTCTTGTTCTATAAAAAATAACTAAATTTATTAAATTTGGAATTATTAAACACACAATAAAATTTACAAAGATTTGTGTTATTAAAATTGAGTTTTCATAATTTAATTTTAATGTCAATAAAACATCAGAAATATTTTTTTGTATATTTTCAACAAATACCGATTTTGTGATATTATAACAAACATAAACATAAAAACTTGTAATAAGTGTATATAATACAAACTTATAATGGTAATATTTTACTTCTTTTTTAAATACATTGTGGTAAACTAGGTATGGCTGAGTCCAATACGAAGCCGATAAAATTCCTACAATATTTCCTATCATAACACCAGCAACCCCCAACGTGTCAACGAGCAAAAATGAAGCCAAAATACTAACTAAAGCACCCATCAAGGACGTGTATTTATCGGGATCATAAATCCCCGCACTGATTTTTACCATTCCAATTGACTGCCGAATTCCATAAATATACAAATATCCTGCAATAGAAATTGTTGTAAACAGATTAAATTCAGTACCTACACCCGTCCAAATATTTATAAACGGTGTAATCACACAAACAAAAGCACTTGTCCCAAAAGAATATATTAAAAAATTTAAAAAATATAATATATTAAAATTCTCGTAAATTATATTTTTATTGCCAGAAGTGCTTAACAAATTCCCAAAACTCGCTATAATACTATTAAAAACTTCGTTGGTCACAGTTGTAATAGCGTTAACTATTAAAATATAATTATAATATATGCCGTTTTGAGTTAAATTAACATAATAAGCAATTATCAAGCTTGAAGCACTAGTTGCCCCATAAGCAGAAATTTTATGAACTAGCATAGCACGGATATTTTTAAACAAACCTTTTTTTTCAATGTCAGACATAAAATTTTTAGTTCTCAAATTTATAAAATTGTATTTTTTGTTAAATCTGTACGAAATTATTAAACTTTCCAGAATCCTGCATAATATTTTTGTAATTAAATATAGTTCAAAAGATTCAAAAAATTTTAACACAATTACCTGTAGTACAAACATAATAATCTGGACTGTAATATGTACCAAATTATTTACATAATTTTTTTGATCAGCTATAAACATTATTTTTTTATGTGAGTATAAATACGAACAAATTATGTCTAAAATATATAAAATAAATATTTTGACTAACCAAATTTTAGAAAAATCTTCCTGTATAAGTCTTACTACAAAATACGAAATGCTTACACCTAAAATTAAAATTATTAGTGAAATTATATAATAAGCCCTTCGTAAAAAACACAAAATTACTGAAACTTGTTCCCAATCTTTTTGTACTATAGGTTTATATAATTTGTATACAATTCCTAAGCCCAGACCTAGCTCTACTATAGAAAGTGCCGAAACTACATTTAAAAACATACCTTCTATACCGACTATTTTTAGGCCCAAAACATTCGCAAAAATTTTTCTTGTCACAAAAGAACCGATTAAAATTATTAAATACGACAAAAAACTAACAAGAATATTTCGAATTGAATTTTTCGTTCTCATATTATTTTACAGTTATAACACCCCTTGGAATAATATTAAAATTTTTTAAATAAAATAATATTTTTTCATAATTTTTGTAATAACTATACATATATTTTTCTACTAATATTATATTTTTACATATTTTTGCGCACTCAAACGATTCCGAACTCTGCAATACATTAGAAATACAAACAAAAATCATATCATAACTTTCTAAATCTAATTTTAAAATTTCTTTAAGTTTTATATTATCAAATTTCGATATGCTATTGTCAATAATTTTTATTTTTATGCCTTTGTTTAATATAATTTTATATATGTTTTGTGTTACATTTATATACAAATCATTTATTTTTTTGTTGCTAATAGACAAAGAAGACGTAAAACAAAAAATTTTTTTTGATTCATTTTTAGAAATATCAATAATATTGTTTGCCAAATACTTAAAATTTTCTTCGTTATAAATTCTATTTTTTTGCATAAAATTACCTTCCTATTGTATATATTATATATAAATTTATATAAAACAATTTACTTCTTGATTTCGCCTAAAACCGGTACGTCGTATTCACAAAAATCTGACATTCTATTTAAGTTTGGATTAAAATATGAAATCAAACACAACCCAAAAATTAATAAAAATATCAACACTATAACCGGTAACACAAAATATTTAATAATAATCTTTAAGATGTTTTTTTTGCTACTATTATTTTGTTGTTTAAAATTTATATCTACATAATTTTCGCTTAACAATTCTTCCGTGTTTATTAATTTAGTAGTTGATTTTGATTCATGAATTTGAGCATATTTCATAACTTTTTTTAATTTTAAATTTGTATATTCTCTACAAAAATCCAAAACATCTTGGGCTAATTTTTTATCATATGCAAAACTAGATAACTTTATAAGCATAGTATTTTTTTCGCGCTTGCAAGCGTATAAATTTTTAATATCATCAATAGTAATAATTTTATTAATATTATTTTTATTTAAAATTATATTTGTGTTATTTAATATATATTCTTTTGTGTGCAAATTTAATAGTTTTTCGCAAATATAATTTGCACAAATGTCACTATTCAACAAAGCTATAATATCATCGGGTATGGCTCTACAAAAATTTGAATTTTCATTGCTTAAAATTTCCGTACTAGGCTCAACGTAAAAGTCAATTGAAGAAACATAAATTTGAGAATTATTTTCTATACTATTAGAGTTACTAAAAATATTAATTATTTTTTTGCAAGTAATAAATCCAAATATAGTACAACTAAAAAAACTAAAAATTAAAATTAAAATCAAATTCTTTTTAAAAACCGACCAAATATCTTGTACACCAAATTTATTAATATTCTGTGTCATAAAATTTATACCTTTCTGTAGAATTTATATTATTTTTAAATCTTATATTGTAACTTTTGCACAATAATTTGGCACCCACAAAACATATTATAACAGGAATATAATATTGTGCATAAACCAAAAAGCTAATCCATCTAAAACTAGAAGTCCTTGGACAATAAAAAATACTAGTTAATATAATCAAAATAATAATACGAATAAATATATTTTTGTGAGACATATACTTAACCATAGATCCTAGCAAAAAACCCAATACTAAACTAAAAATCACGATTCCAGTATAACCACAATCAGCGTAAGTATCAAGTATATACGACGAACCCCAGCCGTGACCAGACAAAAAATAATTTTTGTCAATCGTGTAAGACAACCTATTAGCCAACAAATTACTATACAATCCTGAAATTTCATTTTGACCTGTGCCCAAAGACTTCGCACCTAGCAAAATTTGTGCAATATTGCCATATAATAAATAATCTAAAATTTCACCAAAACTATAATTTACAAAACCTGTATATTTTATTTTAGGAATTGTGTCATAACCCATTCTTAACACATCAAAAGAAACGCCCTGTTTATAAAAAAAATCAACTATCAATTTTAATATATTTTTAATCTCAAGCGGCTTATTTTCGCGAATATAATTATGCGCCCCTAATACAGCCACACCAATTGGACTCCCTATGCATAAAATATTTTTTTCAAAAGCGCCTATCCATTTTGTTTTTTTATCACAGTTTAATACATTTCTTATTATATAATAAACTAAACAAAACAATACGCTTTCTACCAATTTATGTCGTGCGCCAATTAAAAAGTACGGCACTGATGATAGTACATATAAACATAATGGTAAAAAAGATTTTGATTTTTTTGGTAAACATGCTAAAAATATACACAAAAAATATTTACACATTGAAGCAACAATATTTACAAAAAACGGTAATTTTGTACTAAAAGATACATATATTTCTTCATAATTCCGCCCACGCATGTACATAAATTTTTCTAGCTCTGTCAAAAATAAAAAAAATATACTTATGTAAAACATCAAAATAGACAAAAATTCCAAATTATGTACATACAAATTACTATTTTCATTTTCTGTGTAAAATAAATTTTTATTTAATATTTTTTCTGATATAATTTGACCAATTAAAATAAATACCATCGAAATATAAACACTATTTAATGCAAATAAATTCTGAGCCTTACTAAAATTTCTAAAGTTATTAATATTATTAAACATGTCAATAGTCGGCCTACTTAGGAAGAAAACAAATATAACTATATTAAATATAAAAAACAAGCATCTGGATTTAAATTTTTGGTAAGAATACACTAAATTACATATCCAAAACATAACTATACTGCTTAACATAATATTGTATTTATTTTCTATGAACCCAAATATATATATAACAATAGAAAAAAACCTAAAAAAACACATCATGAAATTTATTAAATTTATATTTTCTTTTTTTAAACTACAAATTGTTTTCAGTCCTTCGTTTACTAATTTCTTAACTATATTTTAACAATATTCTCTTATAAATTTTTTTCGAAATAAGCCCAACAACTAGAGAAAGTCTCTTTTTTGTGCTAAAACAATTATTTTTTACTATATTAATAATATTTTTTCTTAATTTATTTTTAACTTTTAAATAATCCGCATCATCATTTTTATAAATATTGGAAATTATCATATTATTAAAAACATGTATGTAAGACCAAAAATATCTATAATAAGCCTCATTTATGTACTTAGGATAATATTTTTTGGCAAAATTTAATATGAATTCACCAGATTCAATAATATTTTTATAGTTATCTTTGTTCATATTACTAGTAATACTTTCTGGATTTTTTACATAATTATATAATTTTTGTGAAGTATATACAATTTTATGCGCATGATGGAAAATTTGTGGCGTAATTATAGTATCTTCAAAAATTTTTCCAATCGGAAATCTAATATTATCAAATAATTTTTTTCTGTATAACTTGTTTACCATATACAAACTCAGTAATTCACCAGAAAATAGATATTTCATACAAATTTCAGAATCTAAAATTATATTTTTATTAATATTTTTTGTTTTTTTATTATTTAAATTATTAATATTACATACAGAAATATCAATATTATCATCACTTGTTATATTTTTATACAAAATTTCATACATTTTTTGTTCAACATAGTCATCTGAATCAACAAAACCTACATATTCCCCAAACGCAATGTCTAAACCAGAATTTCTCGCAGCACTTACTCCAAAATTTTTTTTATGATTAATAATCTTTATTCTTTTATCTTTTTTTGTATATTCTTCACAAATTTTTAAACTATTATCACTGGAATTATCATTTATTAATATCAATTCAAAATCTTGAAAAGTCTGATCAAGTATTGAATCTAAACACTTTATTAAAGTTTTTTCAGAATTATATATAGGAACTATTATACTAATTTTATATTTACTTTTTGTCATAATTTATTTAGTTCACAATCTCCATTCAAAAATAGTCTTGAATGGTGTATTTAAGTCTGTTTCAAAAACCCTATGAACGTCATTTATATTTTTTACTGGGCTATCTTCAAAAATTATATGTTTTAAATAATTTTGAAAATCAATATTATTTAATAATTCAGCAGATTTGACAAAATCTTTACGTCCGGAACGACTCGAACCGATAAGTGTTAGACCTTTTTCTAGTATATCTCGTGTGTTGATCAAAATTTTATTTTCACTAACACCGAGTAAAACTATCGTTCCTTGCGGATTAATAAAATTTATAATACTATTTATAGAATCATAACTGTTATCTCCGCCAACACACTCAAAAGCATGATCTATTTTGACTTTTTTTGGTATATTATCACTAATATAAGCCTTATCGACAAACCAAAATTTAGACAACTTGTACTCATTTTTACCAATTACTATAATACACGAGGCTGGAAGTTCTCGTTTTAAAATACATGCTAATACGTACGCTAAACTGCCATCACCCCAAATAGCAATTTTATTTTTAATATTATGTGAACTTTTTTTGAATCTTTCTGTAGCATGTACAGCAACACTTATAAATTCACAAATACTAGAAATCTTCAAGTTCGTATTCTCGACAGAAACCACTCTATCTATAGGTATATTCACAAACTCTCTCATAAAACCATCGTGACCACTAGACAAAAATCTTGAATTTTCTTGATAATTTTCGTAAATTACGCTATTTTTAACATTAATTTCAGGTATATTTGGTATTAAAGCAACTTTATGACCAGGTCTATATTTACCACTTGGATCATAAACTATTTCGCCAACACTTTCGTGAATAAGTGCCATAGGTAGCTTGGATTTTAACTTTTTTATGTCTCTTTTGCCCAAATAATATCTTTGATCAGCATGACAAATTGACATATAAATCGGCCTAACAATCACATTCTCGGTATCAAAGTTTATTTCTTCATATTTTACTAAAAATTTTTTCGGTGATACAAGC
>CAYYWE010000018.1:0-10481 GCA_964475315.1 uncultured Eubacteriales bacterium | reverse complement strand
TAAAATAACATCATCAATTTTTATAGACCCGTCATCACATGAGACATTTATATCTAGCACATCAAATGGAACATCTTGTTTTAGTATTTCCTTTAGACACGATGTTCCGTGCGTAAGGATTGGCTTTTTATATTTTTCTATAATCTTATTTTGAATGATGGAAAAATGTCTAATACTACAAGAGCTATTAAACACACATGTATGATCGATACCAGTGTCGATAAGTGCGATTTTTATATTCATAATTAATGGCCTCTTTCCTATACAATCTTATTCAACAGATAAATTTTCAAGATAATTTGTAATCACTTTATTGCCCTTTACTTTTTCTAAGTAACAAATTAGATCCTTTTCTACTTTGGAACGAGATTTCTCACAATAATCATTTGTCAAATCAAAAATATCTTTAAAACATACATTACAAAATCTGGCCGCCCAACATGATTTACATTTTTGAAGTCTATTTAAAGTAACGTCGATCAATTGTTTGAGCTTATTCATATCTATTCCATTAAAAACATCACCTATTTGATATATGCTATTTCTTTCATCGACCTTTTCACAAACTACTATTTTTCCATCAACAGTTATAAAATTTTTTCTCGACCCAGGGACACAAAAACCACCTGGTAAAATACGAATTTGTGATGACGGATTTGATAACATATTATGATATTTTTGCATATTTTTAAGTGAAGATTTTTTAAAGATGGGGTGATTCTTGACATTTACAAATCTATCATCCAATGTTTTTGTTTCATTACTAATCAAATTGGAAAAATAATCTGTTATGGTAGCTTCTATTAAAAAAACATCCAATTTACACAGGTTATCTAAAAAATCAAACTGCTCCAGTGTACCGGTAGTCGGAGTTATTACACTATTAAAAATAACATGTGTTTTAAAAAATCGTTGATTTCTTTTGTAAAGCATAATTATATTTTTAAAAACACGATCAAAAGTAGGAAGCCCATCAACACCGATGCGGTATTTGTCTTGTATGCAGCTTGGACCATCTAAACTTAAATTTATGTAAAAATTATTATCTATCAAAAAATCGATCACTTTATTAGTTAAAAGCAAACCGTTGGTAGTTATTTGAAAATTAGGTATACGGAAGGGGTATTTTGTTTTACAATATTTTATACAATCATGTATAAGATCGATCTGTAATAAGGGCTCGCCACCATAGAAATCAACAAATATATCGCTACTATTACTTGAACAATTGATCAACATATCAATTGACTTAAAAGCGATAGTAGGATTCATATTAGACAATGAAGCGCCTTTTGTGCTATATTTAGACATATAAGCACAATATTCACAACGAAAATTACACTGCTCTGTTAATGCTAAGGTAATACTTGCCATCTGCGTATCTACTATATCCCTTAATTCACTCTTTGAATACGGATAATCAATAACAAATTCAGAATACTTGTTAAATTTATCAGTATGTTTGTTAGTAAAAGGCTCCACGGTGTTAGATATGGCGTTATATAGATAAGTTTTGTTATTGACTTCGAAAGTTTTCAATAATGGATTAGTTGTTTTCACAATGGTACTCCCTCTGTTTTTAATGATTAGGTTAATGCCATGATTATATCTGTTTCTATTGGCAGCAACTTTTCACACAATCTATGGTTGTCTATCAAATGGTATATGATTTAGCTAATAGATCACATTCACCTATAAAATTACGATAATTAAAAATTAAAATAATTACATAAAGTTGCCCTGATATCCATGGGTAGCAGCTTTAATCATCATTCCTTGACATCCACAATGGCATTGTAAAGTTTTTACAGAAATATTTTTCTTACCAGAATTTATTTTTTTAAGTACTTTCTTGCTTTTCATACAACACACCTCCTTATAGCTTAACGTATAAACAACCATAGATTGTGTGAAAAGTCACTATCTCAATACGGGGGGAAAACGCATTTATATTATCTGTATTTGCTGGCTTGCAAATTAAACATTTCATTATATTTTTTACACTTTTCCATCAACTCGGAATGGCTGCCACACGCTACTATTTCACCATCATCAAATAAAACCACTTTACTAGCCAAACGCGCGCTATACATTCGATGCGAAACCAATATCATAATTTTATATTTACTTGCATCAGTAAATACTTTAAAAATTTCGTCTTCAGCTTTAGGATCAAGAGATGAGGTTGGTTCGTCCAGTATTAGTATAGGAGCATCGGAGTACATAGCTCGGGAGATAGCTAATTTTTGCCATTGACCGCCAGAAGGTTCTATACCATCGGCATAAAAATTTTTCCCAAGGTTAGTATTGTATTGATTGCTATATTTTCTAATAAAATCATCAGCATGTGTTATACTCGCAACGGCCTTGATTTTGTCGATATTATCTACATTTTCAACATTACCAAGTCCTATGCAGGTTTTTACATCAAAGCAGTACTTTATATAATTTTGCAAAACCACTCCAAATAGTTTGCGATATGCTTCTATATCATAATTGTTTATATTTATACCATTCAAGAAAATCGCACCATATTGCGGGGTATATACTCGCAAAAGCAACTTTAAAAACGTCGATTTACCACTTCCATTTTCCCCAACTAAACAAATACTTTTTCCAAATTCAATTTTTAAATTTATATTTTTTAGAGCAAAAATACTACTACCTGGGTATTTAAACGAAACATTTTTAAATTCAATAATAAAATCATTTGTCAATTTTGGTAAAGTATCACTCTTTGGTAAATTAAACACTGTTTCCTGCGAATTTAAAAATTCAAATAAACTATCTAAAAAAAGTAGACTTCTATTATTTGATGCAATAATATCTACTAAACTCAAAATTAAACATTCAAATGAAATAAACGATGGAGCATAAAATACAAATTCAGAGATGCTTATAGATCTTGAAATTGCCAATTTTAGTAGGTAAAACTCAGAAAATGCAATAGCAGAAAAAACAAAAATACAACAAATGCTCATATATATCAGAAATTTATGAGTATGAACATGATGAGTATTTACAAATCTGTCAAAAAGTTTTTTTCGTTTTAATTTAAAATGATCGTATAAATTAAACACCCTGACTTCATTTGCATATTCTGGGGTAGTCATCAGAGAAAAGTAATACCATATTTTGCGTGTGTTAGTAGTGCTTTGCTTTACAAATCCGTAATAAGATTTATTTAGCTTCAACTTAATATAAAGAGCTGGAAATACAGATGCTATAAGAAGTAGTATTAATCTGTAGTCGAACTTCAAAAAAATCAAAATGTATCCTGAGATACCAAAAACGGAGGACAACATGCCGAACAGAGAATCGGAAACATTTAATGGTTCATAAGTTGATTTATCTAAAGTGTTCTGGTAAAGATCTAAGAAATAAGGGTCATCCATTTTACTTTGACTTATTTTCTGGAATTTGCAAGCAACCAAATTCTCTATACTGTGTGCCAATTTTATACCTGTAATGTTATACAAAGCGTTTTTTATATTTGCCATATAGAAATTCAAAATATTGACTAACAACAAAAATATTAACCAAAAGAAACTATCGCTGAGAGCTAAAGATTGGCACTCTAAAATCCTACAAATCTCAGATATTGACCACGATGTTAATAGTGGGGATAAACCACTGAGCAATGTAATAAAAAGTGAACCAAAAAGTGTCCATGGTCCTGTTTTATAAATCTGAAATATTACAAATTGTATTTTATGTAATTCATTTATAGTTTTTTGACTAATTTTATTGAACATCCCGCCACAACCATTCGAAAAATATCCTAAAGCACTAACAGAGAGTAAACAATTGCAAAAATTCAACGTTTTATAGAGATAAAAATCTTCTCAAAATACAATCTCCCTTTACAGTAAATTGCCCAACTTATACAAGATTTGATTTACAAGCTAAAAACTCGACACCAAACGACTCCTTACATGGCAAATTATGGTATGTCAAGAAATATTTGTCAAGTAAATTTTTAATTAAAGTTAAATTATATATATATATATATATAACTTTTTCTTAATACTATTGAATAAATTTAGATCACTTTACAAGTTTTGCACAATTTTCAGATATTTCCAAAAAAGTTATATTTAACAAATGCTAAATATTTTTCTCATACAGGACAACGCAAAATTCAAGCCACAAAAATTTTATTCTGTAGCTTTTTGCTTATGCTATATTTTATTTAGAATATTACACTAACTAAAAGTGCATAATTTTTCAAAAATCCAAATTATGTAATAACCCAAATTTAGCTTTATAAAATTGTAATTTTATCAACCAAATTACAATGTGGACAAACCGAGTAGGGTAGTAATCAATGACTTTTCAAGGGTAATTTTCGATTCATATTTTGCATCACTATCGCCAGATTCACCCCATCGCATAATAGAATCCAATTCACTTTCTAAAAAATATATTTCCCATATCATGCTATATATTGCTTTAAATACGTCCATTTTTCCATCGATTGTTAATCCATTAATTTTTTCAAGTGATAATTTCTGACCATAATTTTTTACTTTGAAACCTTTATTCCAAATATTATGTAATTTACCCATATCATCTTTATGGCCTACTTTTATTCTACATTTTTCAGTTGTAGGATAAATAGTAGTTTTAATAATTATACTTTCAGCAAATACATTTTTTAAAAATAATATTAATGAAAAGCAGAAAAAAATACACAGTCTGCCTATCAACGATAAAACAAATTTTTTAAATACAAATTCTTTTATTGAACTAGCGACATACTTAACTGTTTTATCGTTTTTTCTTGGTTTTTTTCGTTTTGTAAATTAGCAGTTATACATCGCATAACACATAATAAATTATGCAAGCTAATGAAAAATTAATTCTTAGCGCCAAATCCACCCAAAAACTCTAGTAAATAAGCCTATAGATTTTATACCCACAACACTTTCCCCCAGGTAGTTTAGGTTGTCCAAATCATAGTCACATTGCGTAAATACATTAAAATGATTGCTATCAAATCCTCTATAATCAAAACCTTGTGGGCTCAACTTGGTCCCTGTGTCTTTATGAATCCCGTGCCTGTTAAAATCATGTCTATCAAAACCGTCAGGGTCGTAACGTGTTCCAGTATCTCTGTGCCTAGAGTAGCGATCAAAACCCTTAATATTATAACCACAAAAGACGTAACATACTTTATTATAAATCTCTATACCGTCTCTGGTATAACCGTGAATATTGTAACTAGGTTGTCCGGGAATTTCCGGACTATATTCTGTACCAGTATCTTTATGTATAAAACACTTATTAAATCCTGTATGGGTATACCCATCGGCTCTAAAATGATTTCTATCAAATCCATATTGATCAAATTTTGTTCCGGTAATTTTGTGGATACCGTTCTGATCAAATCCCATATAATCAAACGTTCTTCTGCCAGTTGCATTTGCTTCTATGTTTGATAATCCACAACATATTGTTAAAATTAGATAAACAAAAATTTTTTTAAGTAGTTTAATTTTATTCATTAAAATGTACCCCACATTATAAATCAAATTTGTCATAGCAATTAGTTATGATTTTTTAGCTAAATGGCAGTAATATCAAGCTTGCAGCCAAAAATAAATTTAGAAATTTTTTTATAAAAGTCGTCAAAAGCGATTGCCATTTGCGTAGCACCACTATAAGGATCTCTAAAATATACCACCTGTGTACCTTCATCGTATCGTATAAAAGAATATGCGTGCCCGCCATCTAACCGAGCAGCTATTCCAGACTCACAATCAATATAGGTCGCATTAGCTGGGAAACTAAAGCTCAATGGTATTCGGCTAGTTGAACAGTCTCTAAGTATTCTTAAAATTTTATTTCGATTACCGAATATTGGAGGTTTTAAAACCCATTTATGTTCTTCTCGTATTCCTGTTACTGCTGCTCTAAAAATGCAAGGGTGTCCTCCGGTTAGTATAGTGCAAATATCGATTTTTTCATTTTCATAAATATGATAGGCATCTTCTAGCGCAGATCTAACCCAACTATCAGATTGTATATGTCCACCCGCTCTAAATGCAGCAAATGCTTTTTCCAGTAATTTTACCCAAATCTTACTTCTACCATCACCAACTACAGTATTATCAATTCTTATTTCGACAGGAGAATCTACATTTATTTCTGCAGACCAATCTAAAGGATTACAGCTAACAAATCTAAAATTTAATTTATAAAATCTAAATCTTGATCTTCCGTCGGCCAAAAAGGTTTTATGATTTATAAAACATTCTTTTAGTGAATTTTGTTTGTTATTATCGATTAGAGTTAAAATAGCAGACATCATCCAACAATTTCCAATTCTTGATGATTGTGCTATATCATCTGCACTTGGATCCCAATCATCTGGATATCCTGCATCATTCAAACCCTCTTTGCCAACAAGGGTTGGCTCATTTACTGATAACAATCGCAATCCAGAAGTCCCAACTTCTGCACCTGTTTCGCTATCAACAAAAAAACCTTTATCAAACCTACTATCATCGTAAATTTTGACTTCTGATTCATCAGCTGATGCAAGACGCACAAAACTATTTCTTGAATGTCCCTTTCTACAACAACAATAACCTAGTAATGCTGTTACTAAAGCACCCACGCCTAAAACAGAACCTATGACAACACCTGCGGAAATACCGTCATCGGAAGTTTCAGATTTACTCATACTGATCGATTCGTTGGACAGTAACAGTGACAAAAACTCAATCCAAGACATTTGATTTCACCTCTTTGTTTTTAATATTTCATCGCGAATTTTTTTAACAGAGTATGTTACCTTGCTTACTACATCTGGGGGTATCGTAGCTTTTGTTAAGTCCACATTTTTAGGTACATTAAGTAACTTGATTATTGTGTCAAGTGGTTCGGCAACCGGATCGGAGTTTTCCAATTTAGACCGTGCAACCTTAAAGAAATTTTCTAGATTGGTAGCGCAATTATAAATATCTTCGGATTCTTTAAACTTATTAATACTTATATTTTCTTTTAGTTTTTTTGCTGCCAGTATTACATCTGCATTTTCCTTGCCTACCTTTTTAGGTTCAACAAATTTGAATTCTTTTATCTTATTTACTAATATTTTTGTATTATCTTTAGGTTTAACTTTAATTTCATTCTCAATTATATTTTTTGTTTTATGGCATACCCCACAATAAGGTTTCCCGCCAACAACAATTTTAGAATCAACTCTTTTTTTACACTTTGCACATTGCTTTAAGTTTGCTTTCTTATAACAATCCATGCAATAAAAAAGCTTGCTGTAATCACTTCTTGATTTATTCCATATGTACACGAAAACCCCGGTTTTACTAATATTACTGCATTTCCTGCATTTTATGGAACAATTTTCACAAAGAAAAAATTTTTTATAATCTTTTTTCTTTACGCTGTAAGAATAAACGCAGTTCTCAGACTTCTTACTACAATTCTTTTTACATTTTGCGCATCTTACTTGCATTGAAGTAACTTTAGTTTGAGTTTGGTTAAGAGTTTTACTCTTTTTGGATTGCTCATACTTTTCATTTTCGCCTTTTAATTCAGCTATAGATTCAGGTTTAAAATATTTTAAACCTATAAAATTTGTAAGATTAAAACTTTTGTATTTCATATCTGCCCCCCTTTTTTGAGCATAATCACTACTTATAATTATACAATAATTTGCATAATTTGTCAAAATGCAGTGATTCATCGGTTACCAATTAACATCGTATATCATAAAAAGCACTGATTGTTTTTGCATATTACGCAATTAATTATATTTTTAAAATTTATGTGCTTTGCTTAATTTTCTATGAACTTATACTTGGAGCAGCGTACACAAGATTTATTTTCAACTTATTAAAATTATCTTCTAACTTCATAAATTCATTCCATACATCTATATGGTTTTTAAATTTTTGATTTTTCACATACTTTAAATAAAAACTATCCATTAAAGATTTGGCGTTTTCTATTACTTGAGATGTATCATCGCCACTTTTTTGATATTCTTCTATGCTACCTAATACTTTAATTATTTGATCAATTCTATCTTCAAATTTCTTAGTATATTTAAAACTAAGGGAAGTATATTTCCCTGGCTTTAAACCAACACTAGAAATAAATTTTTTCTGAAATTTTAAGTACGCTGCTGATTTTTCACCTGCAGGAGATACCTGCCCTCCTAATACTGCTGGCGTGGCATATTCCAGTTCTATTCCAATCTCATCATTGATTTTATCCTCAATTTTTTGCCACTCGTTCCAAATATCAATATGATTTTTAAATCTTGCATTACTTACATATTTCTTGTAAAAATTGTCTACTGATACTTCCAATAATTTTAATTCTTGCATAGCATCTTTTCCGGCATCCGCCCCTTCTTTCACGGTGCTAATTAGCTTATATATTTCCTCAACCATATTTCCAAATTTAACCACATAATTATAAGCAAGCGAAGTAAATGCCAACGGTTTTACACCCACAAATTTAAATTGTTTCTGCATTTTTAAATAGGCCTCTGATTTCTCAAATGCCATTGTAAATTCCTCCTTGTATGATAAATTTAAAGCCAACAAAACAGAGTCATATAGAAGTACAACTTCGCAGATAATGATAGTACTTTTTATTCAAAACTATTAATTTGTACTATACTTTACACTATATGACTTTTTTCAATAACAATTTTAGTTTTTTTAGACTATAATGTCAATGAAACATTTTACAAAAAGTGGTAATATAGATTCAAAGCTACAGAGATTTCACTCTGTGGCTTTTTGCTTTTTTAGTCTTTATGACAAAGATTTCGAAAAGTAGTCGTATTACCGCTTTTTTAAAAATTGAGTGATTACTTCCTTTTTTCGAAATCCAAAAAAGGTGAGCGATCATTTTCAACTTAATTCGAGGCCCTCCGTAGATCCTTTTGTTTTTGAAAGAAATCAAATTCGAAAGGGTAGCGGAATATGAAAATAGAGTACAGATTTGTTAATGGGGAAAAGGCATCTATTGATGTAAGTGGTGATTTTGAAAAAATTATTCTTGAGCTTGATAGAAATTTATATAACAACAATCATGCTGAAACAAGACGGCATATTAGTTTAGATGATTTTAACCAAAACAAAAATGTTTTTGCAGATATTGAGGCAGGGTTCGAAGAGCAAATATCAAATCAAGTAGATAAAGAACTTTTACATAAAGCCATTTCAATGCTTAAACCCGATGAAAAGTCACTAATATACAGGTTGTGTCTGAGTGATAAACCTATGACTCAAAAACAGTATGCAGATGTTTTGGGAATTACAGAGAATGCAGTCCAATTAAGACTAGCAAAAATTAAAAAGAAATTAAGGTGTATTATATCATCAAATTCTTAGATAAAATTAAGCGTTCGAACCGTAAATTTTTATTTAAAAAATAGAAAGCAAAAAATTTTAGACGGGTTTTGACTTTCCCGTGACTTATATATAGGAGCACTTTTAAGGATGTAAAAAAATAAAGCTTCTGGGAGAGGTGAAAGAAATGATAAAGCATCAAATGAGAATAACTGTCAGGCAGCCCGGAGAAAAGCCCATAAGTATTGCCAAGTTTAAAAAAGTATCACTCATAAAAAGATTGGCACTTAAATGGTTTGGCGGTGTAGAAAAATTAGTGGTTATCGTACCCGAAAAAAGCGTTCAATCGGTAGAAATTAGAGAGGAGGAGAGCAATGAGTCAATTAATGATGCCAATCAAAGCAAAACCATTTGAACATCAAAAGAGAGTATTTGAGTTTGCTATGGGTAAGTTTGAAAATGGCGAAGGAGCAGCACTTCTATTGGAGATGGGTTGTGGCAAAAGTTTAATTTCTGTGGCAGTTGCAGGAGAGCTATTTAACGAAAGGAGGATAAGAAATCTTTTAATAGTATGCCCTTTATCAATTTGCGGCGTTTGGGAAGAAGAATTTTCAAAGTTTGCTGATTTTGATTATAACCTGAAAATCTTAAAAGGTTCTCTTGAAAAGAAAGCGGAAACTTTATCTTCATTACAAGGACGAGCGTTGCAGATTGCAGTTATAAACTACGAGTCTGTTTGGCGAATAGAAAAACAAATTAAGAACTGGCATCCCGACATGATTATTTGCGATGAATCACACAAGATTAAATCGCACAATATTGCAGCCTCAAAATCACTTCATAAACTCGGAGGAAAAGCTTATTACAAGCTCATATTGACAGGTACGGCAATCACAAACAAAGCCATTGATATTTTTTCGCAGTATAAGTTCTTGGAGCCTAAAATTTTCGGCAAAAGTTTTTACATGTTTCGTAATCATTACTTCGACATGGTTGGCTATGGGCTACATACGCCAGTTCTCAAGGAATCAATGAAAGATGAACTTCGCAATAAAATTCATAGTATCGCATTTGTAGTAAAAAAATCTGAGTGCTTAGATTTACCCGAAACAACAGAGATTGTTAGGAAAATTGAACTTGAACCGTCTG
>CAYYWE010000017.1:0-11379 GCA_964475315.1 uncultured Eubacteriales bacterium | reverse complement strand
AAAGAATCTATACACACTATGTGAAGGTGTTAATCCGAATGTAAAAAATAATGTTGATTACGTTGATAATTTCACTCAATCACTCGGTAACTTCAAAAAATATGTTTCAGATATTAAATTAGACTCGAAAAAACACTTTATATGTAAAGATTTATGTGATAATATAAAAAAACATATTACTCCTGTGTTGGATTACGCTAATACATGTTTTATTAAAATCAAAACTGACCAAGCATTAACACCAGAAACAGAACATGAGTAAATCACAAACAAATTGACAGCTGGTTTAGTAAAATAGTAATATATGGGTTGAAGAAACTCTTATATAGAAAATAAAAATAGGCGGTGAGGCGAGCAGGTGATTATAAGTCACATTGCTTTGTGAAAACAAGACGTTACTAAATCATGAGCTCAAAATTATGAAAAAATATAAAGTAGGGATTCTAGGTGCCACGGGAACAGTTGGACAAAAATTTGCATATTTGCTAAGAGAACACCCGTGGTTTGAAATAAAAGTGTTAGCAGCGAGTGAAAGATCTTGTGGAAAGACATTTAGAGAGATTCTAGAACAGAAATCAATAAAAAATATAGACAAAAATTTTGATGAAAATATTTTAAATATGTGTATAATGGACGTAAAAAAAGACGCAAAACAAATCGCAAGTAATGTAGATTTCGTGTTTTGCGCTCTTGGGTTATCTAAGAATGAGATAGAAGAGCTAGAAGAAATTTATGCAAAGCTAGAATGTCCAGTAATATCAAATAACAGTGCGCACAGAAATACACCGGACGTACCAATGGTAATCCCGGAAATAAACCCAGAGCACATAGAAATAATATCAGCACAAAAGAAGAGATTAAATACAAAACGAGGGTTTATCGCAGTAAAATCAAATTGTTCTATACAATGTTATGTGCCGGCGTTGCATGTTTTAAGAGAAAATTACGGTTTAAAATCGGTATTAGTATGCACGTATCAAGCTATTTCAGGTGCTGGGAAAAATTTTGATACCTGGCCTGAAATGTGCGATAATATTATTCCGTATATAGCCGGTGAAGAGGAAAAATCTGAGCAAGAACCATTAAAAATTTGGGGGAAAATACATAATAATACAATCGTAAATACAAAAAATTTAGACATAACATCACAATGTTTGAGAGTGCCTGTAACAGACGGCCATACAGCGGCAGTGTTTGCAAAATTTGAAAAGTTCAAAAAGAGTGTTAATAATATAGACAATATAATAAATTTATGGAATAATTTTGTACCGGATATACAAAATCTAGATTTGCCAAGTTCACCCAAAAGATTTTTAAATTATTACTACGAAAATAACAGACCACAAATAAGTTTAGATAAAAATTTACATAACGGAATGGGAATTTCAATAGGAAGGTTGCGGTTTGACACGCAATATGATATAAAGTTTGTTTGTATGAGTCATAATACTGTACGAGGAGCGGCTGGTGGAGCTATATTATTAGCGGAATTACTGTGCAAAAAAAAATACATATAGAACACATAGATTTTGATTTTGTATAATAATTTTCAAAAAATATAAATTTATTTAATTATGGAGATGTTTTCGTTTTGAAGAATACTAAGAAAGCTGTTTTTACTGGGTCTGGCGTAGCACTAGTAACTCCAATGAAATCTAATGGTGATGTAAATTATGAAGTATTAGAAAAATTGATTGAATTTCAGGTTAATAATTCTACAGATGCCATAATTTCTTGTGGTACAACTGGTGAATCTGCCGTACTTTCACGCGATGAAAGAAGAAAAATTATTGAATTTACTATAAGAAAAGTTGACAAACGTATACCAGTCATAGTTGGAACAGGTAGTAACAATACTCAAACTGCTATTGAATACTCAAAAGAAGCTGAAAAACTGGGTGCCGACGGTTTATTAATAGTGACTCCATATTATAACAAGTGTTCACAAGAAAGTTTAATTTCACACTATAATTGTATCGCTGATATAATAAATATTCCTATTATTTTGTATAATGTACCATCTAGAACTGGCGTAAATATTACGCCGGAGACATATTTAAAATTATCAGAACACCCAAATATTTGTGCAACCAAGGAGGCCAGCGGGAATTTGTCACAAATATTAAAAACTAAATATTTATGTAAAGAAAATTTAAATATATACTCAGGCAACGATGACCAAATAGTCCCAGTTTTGTCAATAGGTGGTATAGGCGTAATTTCTGTGCTGGCTAATGTATGTCCAAGACAAACTCACGATATGGTATCAAATTATTTGAACAATAATATAAATATTAGTAAAAACTTACAAATTAAATACGCAGAACTAATAACATTACTATTTTGTGATGTTAATCCAGTGCCAGTTAAAGAAGCATTAAATTTGTTAAATTTTAATTGTGGATCATGTAGACTACCGTTAGGAAAATTAAGTGAAAATAATACACAAAAATTAAAAACTATTTTACAAAAATTAAATTTGGTATAAATTTTAAAAAATATTTTATTAAATAATAAATATAAATAGAAAGTTGAAAATTAAGAATTTATGAACATAATATTATCTGGTTGTAATGGAAAAATGGGTCACTGTATATGTAATAATGTACAAAAATTTGAAAATTTTAAAATTGTATTAGGAATTGATAAAAATATAAGTAATGATTTTGACTTCCCGGTATTAAGTTTTTTGGATTATGATTATTATATTAATAAATTAAGTAATATTAATAATTTGATTTTAATAGATTTTTCTCACCCGAGCATATTAAATAATATTTTGGATTTTTGTCTGAAAACTAGAATTCCAGCTGTGATTTGTACCACAGGTTATTCTGAAACTCAAATTAGTCAAATTTATGAAGCTTCTAGTAATATACCTGTATTTTATTCACAAAATATGTCTATCGGAGTTAATTTATTAGTAAGTTTAGCTAAAAAAGCTGTTAAATTTTTGGGCCCAGATTTTGATATAGAAATTATAGAAAGACATCATAATCAAAAAATTGATGCTCCAAGTGGCACAGCTTATATGATAGCTAACGAAATTTCAAAAAACTCAAATAATTACAAATATGTTTTTGATAGAACAAAAATAAATTCAAAACGTACTAAAAACGAAATAGGTATACATTCGGTACGAGCCGGCAGTATCTGTGGCGACCATGAAGTGATCTTTGCTGGTCAGGACGAAGTTATTAGTGTTTTACATCATGCACAGTCTAGAGACATATTTGCTATTGGCGCTCTTCGTGCTACCAAATTTCTAATTAGCCAAAAACCTGGTTTGTATAATATGAAAAATTTAATAGATTAATTTTTTGCTATTTTTTAATGACAACATGTTGTAATTCTTTTTTGTTGTCATGTTTTTTCTAGTTTTTTTGATTATAAATAGATTTTTAAAAAACTATATTTGTCATATAGTTTATATAAATTATAATTTATAATATTTTTTTGTATAAAATACACAAACATGTTTTTGCTTCAAAATAATACTTGACATGGTGTTTTTTTAATAATAAAATAAAATCGTCTGTAAAGTTAGTTTCTTTACAGTGTGAATAACTTCACATAGAATCGCAAAGGCGGTCAGTTTTGTTGTGAACAAAGATGTTAGAGTCCCGATGCTTTTGGATATTTATGGCAAACTGTTAACTGAGGTTCAGTATAACAGCATGGATTTGTATTATAATCAGGATTGGTCTTTGTCTGAAATAGCGGAGCATTACAATAAGTCTAGACAGGGTGTACGTGATTCTATTAAACGTGCAGAGCTTTTTATGAACAATTTAGAAAATTCGTTAAATTTGTTAGAAAAAAGCAACAATATAAAATCTGTAGTTGAAATGATAAAAAATATAGCGCGTGAGAAAAGCATTGAACAAATTTTAAAATTAGCTGACAAAATAGTTTTGTAGTCATAAATTTAGTTATGTTTTAGTTAAAGATAGGTGATATTTTGCTATTTGAAAGCCTTTCTGACAAAATTTCAGGTGTTTTTAAAAAGTTAAAATCAAAGGGGAAGCTTTCTGAATCTGATGTGAAAGATTGTATGCGTGAGGTACGGTTGGCGCTGTTGGAAGCTGATGTAAATTACAAAGTAGCTAAGGAGTTTACAAATAAAGTTACAGAACGTGCGATCGGTGAAGATGTAGCTAAAAGCCTTACACCTGCTCAAATGGTTGTAAAAATAGTTAATGAAGAGCTCACTAATCTAATGGGCGGAGAAAAAAACAAACTTAATTTTTCTTCAAAACCTCCTACGATTGTGATGCTGTGTGGGCTTCAGGGGTCAGGGAAGACGACTCATGCTGCTAAATTGGCTTTGATGTTAAAGAAACAAGGTAGACGACCACTCTTAGTTGCTTGTGATGTTTATCGTCCTGCTGCAATCGAACAGGTTAAGATTTTGGGTTCGCAGATAGGTGTTCGCGTTTTTGAACAAGGGCAAAAAAATCCTATAGAAATTTCACAAAATGCTTTGAAATATGCACAAGATTATGGCCATGATGTACTAATAATAGACACAGCTGGAAGGTTGCATATTGATGGGGCTTTAATGGATGAACTTAAAAATATTAAATATAAATTAGTTCCAAGTGAAGTTTTGTTAGTAGCTGATGCCATGACAGGTCAGGATGCAGTTAATGTTGCGAAATCTTTTGATGATTTGTTAGACATAACGGGTGTGATTTTAACTAAACTTGATGGCGATACTCGTGGTGGTGCGGCTCTTTCGATAAAGTCTGTTACTGGAAAACCAATTAAGTTTATTGGAACAGGCGAAAAATTGGATAATTTAGAGAATTTTTATCCGGATAGAATGGCTTCTCGAATCCTTGGTATGGGTGATGTGTTGACTTTAATTGAAGAAGCTACGGAGAGTTTTGATAAAAAAAAAGCCGAAAAAATGATTCAGAAACTTGAAAAAAATTCTTTTGACCTGGAAGATTTCAGAGAGCAGATAGTGCAAATTAAAAAAATGGGTCCGTTAAAGTCGGTAATTACTAAAATTCCAGGTATTGGAAGTAAATTAAAAAATGTTGACATAGACGATAGGATTATGGACAAAACTTGCTCGATAATTTTGTCGATGACCCTAAAAGAAAGAAAAAAGCCGAATATAATTAATTATTCCAGAAAGAAGCGTATTGCATCTGGTAGTGGAGTTAAAGTTGAAGACATTAACAAGCTTTTAAGAAATTTTGAACAAGTTCAAAAAATGATGAAACAATTTGATAACAAATTTAGGCATAGAAGATTTAAAATTCAAGATTTTTTTAGATAGGCTGAATTTTAAATTATGTTTTAAAGGTGTAATAATAAAAATATTTTTTAAATTTTGTGGAGGAATGTTAAGTGGCAGTAAAAATTAGATTACGTAGAATGGGTGCACACAAGCAACCGTTTTATAGAATAGTTGTAGCAGATTCGCGTTCGCCACGTGATGGTAAGTGTATAGAAGAGATTGGCTATTATAACCCGATGGTTGAACCTGCAAATGTTAAATTGGATGTCGGAAAGTATGACAAATGGATTAAAAATGGTGCACAACCTACAGAACGTGTCAGAAGTATATATACGACATTAAGAAAAGATTAAATAAAAATTATTTTAGATCTAGGAGCGTTTTAATTTTTTATGGAAGAAAAACAAGAAATTTTAAACCAAAGTCAAAATGAATTTTCAGAAAATTTAACAGGTGACAGTGATATTAGTAAAGAAGTTTCTAGCGAAGTAGAGGAAATAGATAATAAAAACCAAGAAAATGTAAGAATTGATCCTGATGATAAACTTGGGAATTTGTTGTGTACTATTGTGAAAAATTTGGTGTTAGATCATGATAAGCTTGAAATTTCAAAATGTGATCCGTCTGATCTTGATCCTGAAATGCAAGGTATAGAAACTTATAATGTTAAAGTTTCTGAATCTGATATGGGACGTATTATTGGAAAAAATGGCAAAACTGCTCGTTCTTTGCGTAGTGTTATGAGGTCTGCTGCTATAAAAAATGGTCTAAAAGTAGACGTTAGAATCGGTCAATGATTTTTGAAGTGATGTATTGTGCCTAAAAAAGATATTTTTGCTGTTGGAAAATTTGTTGGAAATCACGGATTAAATGGTGAAATTAAAGTCGAATGTTGGACTGATACTTTTGAAATTTTTTGTGGTATCAAGAATAAATTTGTTAAAAAGAATAATGAGAATTTACTTCTTGATGTAGAAAATTTTAGATACAGTAAAAATCATGTTTTGTTAAAATTAAGAAATATTAATAATAGGGAAGAATCTTGTGAGTTTATAAATCAAATTATATACGCTCAGAGAAAGGATATATTAATAGACCACAACAGTTTTTTTATTGAAGAGTTAAAAGGTTGTTCGGTTTTTGATTTTAGTGACAATAAATTTTTGGGTGTTTTAAAAGACGTGATTAATAGGGGTGCTAGTGATATTTATGTTATTTTTAATGGTAATAACGAGTATTTAGTGCCAATAGTTCCGGGAACTGTGAACGATGTGAATTTTGGGAACAATAAAATTTATATAAATCCTATTAAGGGAATTTTTGATGATAATTGATATAATGACTTTGTTTCCGGAAATGTGTGAGGTTTTTTTATCACAGAGCATAATTGGACGTGCACGAGAGAATAAAAAATTGGATATAAATTGTCACCAGATTCGGGATTTTGCTTTTGACAAACATAAACGTGTTGATAATACGCCGTATGGTGGTGGCCATGGCATGTTAATGCTGGCAGAACCTATATATTTGTGTTTTAAACATATTTGTATGTTAAGAAAGAAAAAGGTTTTTTTAGTTTATATGAGCCCACGTGGTAGAGTGTTTGATCAAAAAATTGCTGTAGAATATTCGAGATTTAGTAACATTGCTATACTTTGTGGTCATTATGAGGGCGTTGATGAGAGAGTTATTGAAGAGATTGTTGATGAAGAGATTTCGATTGGTGATTATGTTGTAACTGGTGGGGAAATTCCGGCTATGGTTTTTGTAGATGCGGTTTCTAGGCTGCTTCCAGGGGTATTATCTGAGGATATTTGTTTTCAAGATGAGAGCCATTATAATAATCTGTTGGAGTATCCTCAGTATACTAGGCCGTTTGAGTGGCGTGGTAGAAGAGTTCCTGAAGTCTTGGTTTCTGGCCATCACGAGAATATAAATTTGTGGAAAAAAGAGCAGTCTTTAAATCAAACTAAGATCAGAAGGCCCGATTTGTTAAAATAATCTAATATATAAATATTTTATGGAGGTTTTTAGTATAGTGCCAGGATATTTTGAAGGTTCTAATCAGTTTTGGAGCACTCTTTTGGTTTATGTAGTTGTTATAGGTTTTATGTATTTTATGCTGTTTCGTCCACAACAGAAAAAAAGAAAGCAAGAAGAAGAAATGCGTAAATCTGTTGAGATAGGCGATGAAATTGTTACTGTTGGTGGAATTGTAGGTAAAGTTGTAAGTATAAAAGATGAAACTGATTCATTGGTTTTGGAAACAGGTTCAGAAAAAATTCGTATAAAAAAATGGGCTATTGCTAGTATTAATAAAAATAAATAAAAAAATTAGTTATACTGTATAATTTTTCTGGCATTATTTGATTTTTGAATTGTGTTAGGTTTTTGTGTTTGTTTTATAAAAAAATAAATTTAAGAAAAATATAGACACAGGTTTTTAAATTTGATACAATCGAAGTTATAATTTATATTTTTTATAGAGAGGTAAAAATAATGACAGATTCAGTCAGTGAGTTAAAAAAAATTTTAGAAGATGATACTCAAAACAAAAAAACTAGCCCTAAGAAATGGTCAGGTTTTGTAGAGAGTACAGTTGTTAACTTCCTTGAAGAACACAATATTGAAAAGTTATCTATTGAAGATGGCAACGGTAATAAAGCAAAACTGTCTAGAACAAAAGATAATAGTATCAAAATAGAATATTTATCTACAGTGCTGATGTGATTAGAAATACTAGTAAATTGGATTGTGACTATATGGGTCTGGCTATCCAAGAAGCTAAAAAGTCTGAACGTGAGCTAGAAGTTCCTGTTGGTGCGATAATTGTGCATGAAAATCAAGTAATATCAAGAGGTCGCAACAGGCGCGAAAACCTGAAAAATTCTTTATTACATGCTGAAATTGAGGCTATTTATTTTGCTTGTAAAAAGTTAGGTAGTTGGAGACTGTTAGGTTGTTCTATTTATGTAACTTTAGAACCGTGTGCAATGTGTGCTGGTGCAATTATAAATTCCAGGATAAACAAGTTGTGTTATGGTGCGCATGATCCGAAATCGGGATCGTGTGGTTCTGTGGTTAATTTATTTGATTTGCCATATAATCATAGACCTAAATTAATATCGGGTGTTTTAGAAAAAGATTGCTCTGAAATGTTATCAAATTTTTTTAAGAAACTAAGAAAAAATAATTTATAGTTTTATGAAAATAAATAAAATTAAGTATTGAAAAACAGAAAAGTAGCATATAAAATACTAAATTATAAGTTTTGTAATTTAGTATTTTTTTGGAGTGATTTTTTAAATGAAAAAAGAAACGTGCTGTGTAATATTGGCAGCAGGTGAAGGTAAACGTATGAAATCTAGTGTTCCGAAAGTTTTGTCGCCAGTTTTATTTGAGCCTATGATAGGCTGGGTAATAAATTCTGCTGTTAAATCTGGATTAAAAAATATTTGTGTAGTTACTGGATATAAATATAAATTAGTTCAAAATTATATAAATAGTTTAAATTATGATTTAGAAAGTGTTGTACAAGAAGAACGTAAAGGTACAGCACATGCGGTAATGACAGCGTATAAATTTTTAGAAAAATATATTCACGCAGATGTTTTAATTTTAGGTGGAGATTCACCGTTTGTAGATAAAAAAACTATTACAAAAGCGTATAAAACTCATAAAAATTCAAATAATTCTGCGACTATTATATCATCGAGACTTGAAAATCCTGTGGGATATGGTAGAATTATAAGAGATAAAGAAAACTATAATGTCGAAGCAATAGTTGAGGAGATTGATGCTGAGTTTAGTCAGAGAGCAATTAAAGAAATAAATTCTGGTGCATATTGGTTTAAAGTTAGTGATTTATTAAAATATTTGGAACAAATCGATAATAATACTAGTCAGTGTGAATATTATTTGACTTCTATAATTAAATTAATGATAGACTCCGGATTGAGAGTGGATGCTTTCGAAAGCCCTTCTGAAGATGTTGCTCTAGGTGCAAATGATGTGTGTCAATTGGAAAAATTGAATGAAATCGCAAGAAATAAAGTAATAGATAATATGATGGAAAATGGTGTAAAAATCCCGTGTAGAGATGGTGTTATAATAGGAAAATGGGTAGAAATTGGTTCTGGAACGTCGATTTTGCCTGGAACTATCTTAACTGGTAAGACTAGCATTGGTTCTGAGTGCGTGATCGGTCCGAATACACAAATAATTGACTCAAAAATTCATGATAATGTAATTATAAATAATAGTTATTGTAAAAGTAGTGTAATAATTTCCGGGGTCGAGATGGGTCCCTTTGAATCTTATGTAAATAAAATAATGTGTCAATAATTAAAATTTTTGTGTAATATTAATAATATTTAAGGAGAATTAAATTTAATGGAGCGTCTGAAAATTTTTACAGGCAATTCTAATCCCAGTTTGGTTCAGGATATTGCACGTGAATTAGGGTGCGAAGTGGGAAAATCCGAGGTCACAAGATTTAGCGATGGCGAAATTAGTGTTTCTATACAAGAATCTGTTCGAGAGGCAAATTGTTTTGTTGTGCAGTCGACTTGTACTCCAATCAACGAAAATTTAATGGAAATGTTAATTATGATTGATGCTCTAAAACGAGCTTCAGCGGCCAAAATAACAGCGGTTATACCATATTTTGGGTATGCGCGACAGGACAGAAAAGCTAAACCGAGAGATCCCATTTCTGCTAAATTGATCGCAGATTTGATAAGTACAGCTGGCGCTCATAGAGTTCTAACAATGGAATTACACACGCTCCAAATACAAGGATTTTTTAACATACCTGTAGATCATTTGATTTCTTCGCCACTTTTTGCAAGTTATATTCAAGAATGGGACAAGTTCAATCCGGAAAAATTTGTAATTTTGGCGCCAGATTTTGGTTCTGTATCACGTGCTAGGCAGTTTGGAAAAAGACTTGGGTGCCCGATCGCTCTTATAGATAAGAGAAGACCCAAAGCCAATGTAAGTGAGGTCATGAATATAGTGGGAAAAGTTAAAAATAAAAAAATAATTTTAGTCGATGATATTATTGATACTGCTGGAACAATTTGCAATTCCGCGAAAGCTATAATAGAGCAGGGGGAAGCCGAAGAAGTTTACGTTTATGCTGCTCATGGAGTACTTTCGGGAAACGCTCTGGAAAAATTAAAAACAGATTATATAAAAAGTGTAACTTTCTTAAATACAATAGAAATTCCACAAGAAAAAATGTTGGACAAGTTCAAAATCTTGAATATAGCACCAGTCATGGCGGAAGCAATAAGTAGAATATATAAAGGAACACCGTTTTCGACTATGATGTTAGAATAAATTATTAAAAAATAATAAGACAAAAGTGTGATTTTTTGCAAAATTTTAATAATAATACAAAAAATAATTATTATATAATAGCCGGATTAGGAAATCCTGGAATAAAATACGAAAATACTAGGCACAATTCAGGATTTATGGCACTAGATTATATTTCACGTAAATTTAATTGTAGTGTAACAAAAAAAAAGTTTAAAGCTTTTGTTAATTTGTATGAGTACAAGAACAGAAAATTAATATTACTCAAACCCCAAACTTATATGAATTTAAGTGGAGAGAGTGTATTAGAGGCAATGAATTTTTATAAAGTTTCCCCAGAAAATACAATATTAATATTTGACGATATTTCTTTACCGATAGGGAAAATACGAATTCGCAAAAATGGTTCGCATGGGGGACAAAACGGAGTAAAAAATATATTATTATTGTCTAATAATAATAACTTCCCGAGAATAAAAATAGGAATAAGCAACAAACCAGATGATAGTTGGGAGCTATCCGATTGGGTTTTATCAAAATTCACGAGTGATGAGCAAAAAATATTGAATAATGTTGTTTTTGAAAATATATATTCAAGTTTATTGTTAATTTTGGACAATAAAATAGAGCAAGCTATGAATTTGTATAATTAAGTAAAATTAAAGTGATATTAATTATGAAAGAAAGATTAGATATATTATTATTTAATAAAAAATTAGTTTCAAGCAGAGAAAAAGCTAGAATTCTAATTATGGAAGGCCTAGTTTACGTTGATAATCAAAAATCTGATAAACCGGGCAATTTTT
>CAYYWE010000016.1:1809-11807 GCA_964475315.1 uncultured Eubacteriales bacterium | reverse complement strand
CACCTGACTTTTAATCCGGTTGTCCGGGGTTCGAGTCCCCGATGGCTCACCAGATAAAATAAAGATAGTTTGTATTATGTTATTTTATTTAGTAGCATAATTTTTTTATAGTTTGTTCAAGTATTCTTTTAATAATTTTTGTCTGATATCAGTACCCAAAAATTCTAGTCTTATATTATTACCCATAATTCTCGAAACAATGCTTTCACCGTATTTTTTTTCGAGCTCTTTCATGCCAAAATTTGTGCTAATTATAATAGGTTTATTAAGAACACCTCGCGAGTTTATAATATTGTATATACAAGCTTCAGAGAACGGCGCCAGGAATTCTGTGCCAAGATCGTCGATTATTAACAAATCGCATTCTATAAAATGTCTTTCTATATTTTGATTTAAATTATTTGTATTCTTAAATTTTTCACGTTCGAGTTGCGAAATAATATTTTGAGAAGTACTGTAAATCACACCAAACCCAGAGTTTATAATTTCACGAGCGATAGATAGTGAGAGATGCGTTTTTCCGAGTCCAGTGTTACCGGTAAATAATAGACTTGGCGAATTTTTTGTGAATTTTTTTGAATAATTTTTACAAAATTCTAATATGTTTTTCATACGCTTTTGAGAATCCTCAGGGTAATATTCCAATTTAAAATTCTCAAAAGATGAAAGTGACAAAGCTGATGACTTATTTAACTGTCTATAACATTCTTGTTTTAACATATTTTTCATGCAAGAACACATAAAGCCATTTATAAAACCCTCATCTTTACACTTTTTACAATTATAATTTAATTCTAAATAGTTAGTAGGCAGTCCTAATTCTTTAATTATTTTGTCTAATTCTTCGCGCAACATTTGATTATTTTTCTTCAAATTTAACAAAATATTTTTTGTATTTACTGAATTTTTTCCGTTTAATATAGCTTTTGCAGTTCTAATAGCTGTACCAGAAAGTTCTTGTTCAATCTGTTTGGCTCTAGGACAGTTTTCATATAAAACATTTCTTTTTTTTTCTAATTCTTCACGTGAGTTTAATCTTATTTGATATAATTTTTTGTCCACTTCGTCAAATATTTCTTTAGAATAAGACATAATTTCTCCTATAAAACTATAATTTTTGTATATTACTCATCAAAAATACTGTAATTTTCGTACTCTTCTATGCTATATGACAAATTCGAATTACTGTTATATTTTTGTTTGTTTTTTTGAGAATTACTAATATAATTTCTGATTTGAGTTAAATTATCAATATTTTGACTTTTCCATTTTTTAATAATTCCGTCCATATATTTTATAATATATTTTCCTTTTTTGTTTACACAAATTTCATATGAATACTTAATTAAATCTTCATCTATATGCCAATTATCATACCATTTTAAAATAATTTCTTCTTCAGAACCAGTCGGAGATCTATGTTCAATACCTATTAAATTTTCAAATTTTTTCCACAAAACAGAAGATTTAGTTAAATCTTGAATTTTTTTCTCAGCTTTAGAAATATTGTCTATATTATTTAAAGCCCAATTTATCCCTGTTTTTTCTATGTATCTAATATTTGATTTCCCAATACTAACTGCATATTGAATTAACATTAAAATCACATCACTTGGCAAACCTTCGGCATCATGTAACATAATTAAAACTGCACTGTCACCACTCGACAATGGCCTACCCAGGGCGTTTTGGGACTCTTGTATCAAATTATAAATCTCATCCGAACTTTTAATTCTTGATATAACATGAGTAGTGTCAGGCTTTTCGTACTTACTAATTCTTTTTTCTTGTACAATATTAGTATCTTTTGTAATATTATTTTTTTTATTATTATTAAATATACCTAAATTTCGCCAGTACTCAAGATTTTTTTTAAAACTAATATCAGAACTAAACCTATTTAGTTTTTCCAAATTATTATTATATCTTAATATATATAACAAAGTTTTAATTTGTTCTAAGCTTGAATCTTCTAAATACTTGTCTATTATTTCACATGGTACAGCAAAAACTGAACTCCAAATTCCCATATTTATATTAAGTTCTTGTTCCAAAATCTATCACCTATCAACTTTTATAATATTTTTTAAATATTTTCAAAATAAATTTCGTACCAAACTATAAAAACATAAATAGTCCAGATTTTCCTGCTGTGATCCCATTTGTTATCATAATGTTCATCTAATAATTTTATTAAATATTCTGTATTAAAAAATTTTTTAGAAATATCAGACTCAAAACTGTTTTTAACAATAGTATAGTATTGTTTGTCACGTAGCCAAACACGTGTAGGCACCGGAAATCCTAATTTTTTTTTCTGTGCAGTTTCCACTGGAAGTCTTTTTTGCGCCGCTATTCTTAGCGCATATTTAGTATTACGTTTGTTTACTCTTAAATTAGTTGGCAATTTTGAAGCTACTTTAAATACTTCTCTATCCAAAAACGGAACTCTTAGTTCCAATGAATTTGCCATGCTCATTCTGTCAGCTTTCAACAAAATATCTCCAACCATCCACATATTTATGTCTAAATATTGCATTTTTGTTTCTTTATCATAATTTTTAATATTTTTATAAATATTTTTACACAAATCTACTGGATCTGTAATAATTTCTTGATTTTTTAAAATTTTCTCTTTTTGTTCTTTGGAAAACATATATGCATTTCCAATATATTTATTCTCAGTTTCATATTCACCGCGAATTATGAAACTTTGTCCTCTAAATCTGAATGGAACTTTTTTAACCAAATTAGCCAAAAAAGTACGTGTCTTTTGAGAAAAAATTTTATGATATAACTTAAAGACCCTAGGTTCGTTATAAACTGTATATCCACCGAACAACTCATCCGCACCCTCGCCAGATAAAACAACTTTTACGTGTTCACTAGCCAATTTTGACACAAAATATAAGGCAACACACGACGGATCTGCCAACGGTTGATCCATGTGATATTGAACAGTTTTTATGGCACCCCAAAACTCATCTGAAGAAATAATTTTGCCATAGTGTTTTAATTTTATTTTTTTAGACAAGTTTTCTGCCCACGAAATCTCATTATATTTTTCACCAAAATCAAACCCAACTGTGAACGCTTTTTGATTTTCAAAATAAGAAGCGACGTAACTAGAATCTATTCCGCTTGACAAAAAGCACCCTATTTCTACATCACTAATTCGGTGAGCTTCTACTGAATTTTCAAACACTTTCTGTATATTTTTAACAGAACTTTCTAAATCTAAATTATTATCTATATTAAATTCCGGATTAAAATATCTTTCTATTTTAATTTTTTTAAAATCGTATTCTAATATATGTCCAGGCATCAAACAATAAATATTTTCAAAGAAAGTCTCCGGCGGTACCGCATACTGAAAAGACAAATAATTATCAAGAGCCCTGTAATTAAACTTTTTTTCAAAATCCGGAAATTTTAATATACTTTTAATTTCTGAAGCATATATAAAATTATTATTAAAATTGCACCAATACATCGGTTTTATACCAAAATAATCCCGCGCCAAAAACAACTTTTTTTCTTGTCTATTCCAAATTACAAACGCAAACATTCCACGCAATTTGTTCACTACATCTTTGCCCCACTGCTCATATCCATGCACCAAAACTTCTGAATCGCTTTGCGTATAAAATTTGTGACCTTGACCCTCTAATTCTGATTTTAATTCTTTGTAATTATATATCTCTCCATTGAAATTTAACACTAAATTATTATTTTCGTTATAAATTGGTTGCTTCCCGTTCTCCAGATCTATAATACTCAATCTCCTGAAACCCATACAAATATTTTTGTCTATAAAATACCCAGCGTCATCAGGCCCTCTATGAGTTATAATATTACACATATTTTCTATAATTTTAGAACTATTATTGTCTATTTTGCCCAAAAAGCCACAGATTCCACACATGTTTTTTATACTTCCTCCGCAAATTTATACTACATTTATTATAACATAAAAAATACGAGTTTAAAGTCAAAGTTTGGTTACAAAATTAATTATTTATTCTTAAAGTTAAAAAATTTAAAATATAACCCGTGTTTTTCCGCACTTATATAAAAATAAAAAACATACTCTAACTAAATTTATAAAAATTTTTAAATTATATTAGTTACTATTGTAATTTTTAATATTATTTAATTTTACACAAAAATAACAATATTTTGCACTCTCGAATATACTATATAAAGTGTAATTTATAAAAATCACTATTTATAATATTTTGTAAATTACAATTAAAATAAAAATTCAGGAGGTCAATATTAAATGGAATACCAAAAAGAGTATCAAAAGCCATGTGTTTACTGTCCAGAGAGTTACTCTGCAGTAGGATTTCAAGACGTTGTAATAGGAGTTCCAGTTGAAATAAAACCGTTTGCAAATGTTGGAAAAGTTCATACAGAATGTATCGGTGAACCAATTATTAGTAAAAACTTATGTCCATGTGAAGAAAAAAACAAAGAAACTTGTAGATTTGTTATTAGCCAAAAAATTCGTGTAGAAGTTCCTGTGATGTTTGGCGCAAAGACAGAAATCGGTAAAGAAATTATTGATTGTAAATATAATGGTTGTGCTTGCGAAAAAATTTGTGAGCCTGTATGTTAAAATAAAATTTAAATTTAATAAAAACATACTAGTTATTCAAAAATTCATTTGGTAACTAGTGTTTTTTATTTGTATATTTTGCACAAAATAAATATTTTTAAAAATAAAATATATTGATTTTTGATAATTATAATTGTATAATTTACTGGAAACTTGTTCTTTTTCAAGCATATGCCAAATAAAATAAAAAAATTTAATAATATAACATAGTTATTTAATATAAAAAATAAAAGAGGCGAAAGTAATATGATTTATAGTAAAAATATAAAAAGTGTTTTGGAAAAATATAACACAAATTACAAAACTGGATTAAGTTCTAATGACGCTTTAGAATTGGGCAAAAAATACGGTAAAAATTTATTGCCAGAAAAAAACAAAACTAGTTTCACAAAAAAATTTTTTAGACAATTTAAAGATAGTACTATTATGTGTTTAATAATAGCAGCTGTAATTTCTTTTATAGTTAATATTACCAGTTCTCGTGATATTTTCGAGCTGTTTTTAATATTAATAATAGTAATTATTAACTCTGCTATAGGCGTGCTTCAGGAAAACAAAGCTGAACGAGCGTTAGAAGCGTTGAAAAAAATGTCATCACAAAATGTAAAAGTTTTGCGAGATGGAGTTAAAAAAAATATAGATTCTAAAGAGCTAGTTCCAGGTGATATTATATATTTAGAAGCCGGAGATTTGGTTCCAGCTGATATAAGATTACTAAAAAGCATAAATTTAAAAAGTGACGAAAGTACTTTGACAGGTGAATCTGCACCAGTAGAGAAAGATTCAAATTTAATAATAGAAAAAAATTCCAGTATTGGAGACATAAAAAATATGGTGTTTTCAGGGTGTAATATTTTAAACGGAAATGCTTTAGGGCTAGTAGTAAATACAGGATTAAAAACTGAAATAGGTAAAATAGCAAATTTATTAAACCAAGAAGAAGATTCTGAAACTCCGTTACAAAAAAAATTAAAAGTCTTGGGGAAAAATTTAGGCATAATGGCTTTGGTAGCTTGTATAATTATTTTTGTTATCGGAATTTTGAATAATATAAACACTATGGAAATATTAGTTACTTCTATTTCGTTAGCTGTTTCGGCTATACCAGAAGGATTACCAGCCATAGTTACAGTAATATTATCTATAGGCGTACAAAGAATGGTTAAAAAAAATACTTTAATAAAAAAATTGCCTGCTGTAGAGACTCTGGGCAGTGCTTCCGTAATTTGTTCAGACAAGACCGGTACTTTAACTCAAAATAAAATGACTTTGACTAAAATTTATACAAATAAAAATAAATTATTAGAAAATATAAATAATAATAATTCTCAAGATGCTAAAGAATTATTATTATACAGTGTTTTATGTTGTAACAGTAACGTAGTTTTTGAAAACAAAAATAATAATTACATAGAAAAACATATTGGTGACCCCACAGAAACTAGTATTATAGTAGCTGCACACAAAAATAATTTAAACAAACAAGAATTAAATAATAAATTTAATAGAATTTGTGAAATACCATTTGATTCTAACAGAAAACTAATGTCTACTGTTAATAAAATTAATAACAAAAATATAGTAATAGTAAAAGGCGCTTATGATATATTAAGTTCAAAGTGTATTTCAGGAGATTTTGAACACGCAAATAAAATATTATTAAATATGACTGATAGTGCTTTAAGAGTTCTTGCAGTTGCATACAAAGAAATAGATTATATTCCTGAAAATTTAAGCTCAAAAGAGTTGGAAAATTTATTAGAAAATAATTTAAACTTTGTGGGATTATTGGGCATGATAGATCCACCTAGACCAGAAGTAAAAGAATCAGTAAAAATTTGTAAGAAAGCTGGAATTAAACCAGTTATGATAACTGGAGACCATATTTCTACTGCTAAAGCTATTGCTCGCGAGCTAGGAATATTGCAAAATCAAGATTTAGCTATAACAGGCAAAGAGTTAGATAATATGAGTGAATCAGAACTAGATAAATTAGTCACAAAGATTTCTGTTTATGCACGAGTTTCTCCAGAAAATAAAATTCGTATAGTAAAAGCATGGCAAAAAAATGGACAAGTAGTAGCTATGACCGGAGATGGTGTTAATGATGCACCGGCTCTAAAAGCAGCTGATATAGGTTGTGCTATGGGGATTACAGGTACAGACGTTGCTAAAAGTGCCGCAGATATGATCTTAACAGATGATAATTTTTCTACTATAGTCCATGCAGTAAAAGAAGGTCGCGGAGTTTATTCTAATATCAAAAAAGTTGTAGAATTTTTATTAAGCACAAATATAGGTGAAGTTATAACTGTATTTTTAAGTATGTTACTCTGGCAAAAAACTCCTCTAATTTCTATACAACTACTGTGGATGAACTTAGTAACAGATAGCTTCCCAGCAATTGCGCTAGGTACAGAACCAGTTGAAAAAGACATTATGCACCAAAAACCCGTTAAAAAACATGAATCTATTTTTGCGAATAATTTAAGTATAAAAATAATTCTTCAGGGATTTTTGTTCTCAATTTTAACTTTAATAGCTTTCAAATTAGGAGAAAACTATACAAATAATAATCTCAAAGCCGCACAAACTATGACCTTTATGACACTTTCTTTGTTACAAATTGTACAAGCATACAATGTGCGCTCGAACAAATCTTTACTAAAAATAGGAGTTTTTAAAAATAAAAATTTAAACTGGGCATGTTTAATTTCTATGTTATTAGTAATATTAGTTTTGTTTACACCTGTCAAAAACTTATTTGGTCTAATAAGTCTGCCACCAGAATTATATATTTTCTCAGTATTATTAGTTTGCGTTCCGACACTGTTAATAGAAATTTGTAAATTTTTAAAAATATATTAAATTAGTATAATAACTCTAAAATTTTTAGTTTTATTCTATATTTTTTAGGGTTTGTGATAATATTTTGTTCTTGTTTTGAAAAATTATTGTTTATATTATTTTTGCTTGAAGACGCAGATATACACATAGGAGGAAACATCACGCACCACCAATTTTGTCCTTCACCATTACCAATAGTTATTCTCAGAGCTTGATAGTTTCCTGCTGGATAAACTGTATTTTCGTAATATTTAGTTTCAAAATACATATTTGTTAATTCTGTTTTAAAATTATAATTAAAATTATTTTTTATTATTTCATTTTGAATTATATTATTTATTTTATTTATATTATTTTTAATAAAATATTTAGTATAATTTATATTTTTTTGTTCAGAAAGTTCATATTGTAGTGTATTTATTAATTTATTTTTAATTTTAATTTTTAATTCTTGATCTTCAAGCGAATCTGAGTTCGGAATAATATGAAGTCTGAGAGTTTTTTTATTTATATTATCACACTGGAAAGAAAAATTAGTGAAAGAAAATATTATAGCAAACAAAAATCCAAATATAATTGACTTTATTTTATTGTTAATTATCATAAGTTTCTCCCAAAATTATAATTTTATATATAAATTTTGGCTTTTTATAAATGTTTTATACAACTAATTTTTATATATAATATTTACAAAAAATATATTTTTATCTTGACTTTTTTATAGAAAAATGATTATAATTAACTTTGAGATGGTATCTCACCAAATAAAAAAATATTTTAATTAAATTTTAAGGAGGAATTTATTATGTACGTAGAGATATTAGAAGAAAACAAAACACCTAAAATTAAGTTAAAAATCTTATCCATAGATAAAAATTGGACTCCACTAAATGTACCCGGTTTGGAAAAAATATTTATTGACCAAGATAAGTTATGTCTACCCGTTGATGCTGAAAAATATATGTTAATGTGGTGCGCTATTGTGGAAAAAGCTTATAGCAAAACTTCACGTGCTGTTCATAAAGTTGCTAAAAAACTCGGGACGTTTTTTAAAGGCAAAAAAGAAGAAAAAAAATCTGATAAAACTGAAAATTTAGAAGATTTAAAAGCACCGAAAGTTTTAAGCAGAGGTAGCATGTCCACAGTAGCGATACAGGCTATGGAAAGGTTTTATAAAGTTTATAATTTTTTCTTTATGGGAGATAACAAAATAAAGGTTCCAGCTAGTATAATAAAAGCTAAAAAAACTATTGATAAATACAACAGTGACTTTAATGCTAACACGAGTGATATCGTTACAGCTAATGCTAGCTATGCTTTAAAAGCATTAAAAATTCAACCACTTCAAGGTGTTAAATTATGTTTAAAAGATGATGATACTTACGTAAACTTTTTAAATGGAATTTTTAATTATGTAAGAGATAATGAGAAAGCACTAGGATATAAAGTTAAAGTGAGTGTCGATAATAAAAATATTGAAGGTGAGTTGTATAAAAATTGTAATAATGTGTTAAAAGCAGTTAATGAAAAATCTAATAATTCTATTAAAGGAGCCTATTTTACGGTAGACGACAAAGACAAAGACGAAAAAGCAATCGAAATGACCAATTTAGAGAAAAAAGTCGGTGAAAGAATAAAAAAATTACGTCACAATATGAAAAAAATAAATAGTGCTGTTGAGAATTTAAATAACATGCGTGGCATTCAAACTTTTAATAAAATATTAAAAAAAATAAACGAAAAGAACCCTTGGTACACAGATAAATATCTGAGTAATATACGTAATATGTTATCAATTCCAGATAAAATTAAAGATAATTTAAACAAATTAGAAAAAACATCCAGTCAATATAAAATGGTAGTAAAGTTTGGTGCAAAATTACAGTCACGAGATAACAAAACTAAATCTGGTTTACCGCCCCATACAACTATTGGTACATTAAATCAATTTGTCGAACATATTAAAGAATTTAATAAAATGTCGGTAGATATAGAGAAAATTTTATGTAACAAATGTACATGTGCAAATGTTGTGAATGAAAACATACAAAATTATATAGACCGGTCGAAGTTTATAAAAGATACTTGTGTAACGCTGTTAAAGATTAAAACTAATATTCCCAGTGACACAAAAGATGAACCTGACAGAATAAGCCAATTATCTACAATTGATGCATACCTTGAAGATCTAGAAGAGAATTATCTGAGACCGAGTTATGACTTTATCGCCCAGTTTAAAAATATTATGAACGACATAAACCTCACTTATTGTGAAGATAACAGCATAGTTGGTTGGATCAAATATTTAAATGGAAAATTGTTAGAACTTCAAACATTTTTGACTCCACTACAAACGATTTTAGGTATAGCTAAGATTGTTTAAAACAAATATTTGAATTTTGCCTATATTTATGTTATAATTAATATAAAAATAATATTTATTTAAAAAGCAGGATGATAACATGGTTTCGAATTTGTATAGTATGGGAATAGATGGTGTAAATGCGTTTGTAGTTAAAATAGAATCAGA
>CAYYWE010000016.1:0-1799 GCA_964475315.1 uncultured Eubacteriales bacterium | reverse complement strand
GGGCTTCCAGATATAGCTATAAAAGAAGCTAAAAATAGGGTTCGGTCAGCGATAAAAAATTCAGGATTTAAATTTCCGGTGGCACGAATAACTATAAATTTGGCTCCGGCGGCTATACGAAAAACTGGTTCTTTATATGATCTACCGATATTTTTATCCATATTACATGCCAGTAACCAAATTGTCTGTGATTTAAATAATAGTATTTTTATTGGAGAATTATCTTTGTCAGGCGAAGTATGTCCAGTTTCAGGTGTATTATCAATGACTTTAAAAGCTAAAGAATTAGGTTTTGAAAATATATTTGTGCCGTATGACAATTCTTCTGAAGCTTCAGTAATAGACGGAATAAATATTTATGCGATAAGAAACGTTTCTGAATTAATAGAGCACTTGAATAAAAATAAAATAATAAAACCGTGTGATATTAATATAATAACTAGAAACCCGTATAATAAATTACTAGATTTTTCAGAAGTCAAAGGACAATACGAAGTCAAAAGAGCTCTAGAAATTACGGCCGCCGGAGGACATAATATTTTATTAATTGGACCTCCGGGGTCTGGAAAAAGTATGCTTGCAAAACGTATGGTTTCAATATTGCCCGAGATGAGTTTCGACGAAATGATAGAAACTACGACTATTTATTCAATATCTGGGTTACTAAACAAAGAATGCCCGATTATCACAGAAAGACCGTTCAGAGCACCACATCATACTATTTCTGCACCTGGATTGTGCGGTGGCGGGAACCCACCTAAACCCGGAGAAGTTTCTCTGGCACATAACGGCATGCTTTTTCTAGATGAATTATCTGAATTTTCCAGAACAACTCTAGAGTCTTTGAGACAACCGTTAGAAGACGGAAATATCACTATAGCTAGAGTCCAATCTAGTACAGAGTTTCCATGTTCTATCATGCTAATAGCTGCCATGAATCCGTGTCCCTGTGGTTATTACGGGCATCCTAAAGTTGCTTGTACTTGTTCTGGATTACAGATAGAAAAGTATTTATCTAAAATTTCAGGTCCCATACTAGATCGTATAGACATACATATCGAAGTCCCAGCAGTAAGTTTCGAAGATTTAAACTCAACAGAAGTATCTGAGAGTTCTTCTGAGATTCGCGAAAGAGTAAATAAAGCCAGAAATTTACAATTCGAGAGATATAACAAATATCACGAGTATAAAATTTTTAATAATGTACAACTGCCATCCAGTTTATTGCCTGAAGTCTGTAAATTGACTTCAAGCGCTGAGACAGCCCTACATAAAGCTTTTGACTCTATGTCTCTATCAGCTCGTGCGTATAACAAAATTTTAAAAATTTCACGTACTATAGCAGATTTAGAAAATAGTGAATTTATAGATATATTACATGTAGCTGAAGCTTTGCAATATAGAGCTTTGGATAAAAAATATTTTTTTTCGAAGTAAATTTCATATGTTTGTGTGATTTTAGTTTTTAGGTAATTATTAGACCTCCTGCGAAACCAAGACAAAAGCCTGTAATTGTAAACAGCTGCAATAGCGTGCTCATTTTGGACTCTTTTACTTGAAATTTTATGGTTATTAGCTTTGTCTGACCTTTGTAAGAGAATGTTTTTTAGAGTTTGAGTGTGTGAAAAATTTTCTGTAAATACAAATCTTCTATGATAACTGAAAAAGATAAATTAACACTTCAAGATATCGCCTAAAGAAAGTCGGGCAAAAAAAGAAGAGTAAATTGCTTAATACAATTTAAGGCAAAACCGCAGAGATGGCAATAGACAAAAAATGGAAGAAATGGTATAATAAAT